>CALJTN010000184.1 GCA_937976175.1 uncultured Clostridiaceae bacterium
TATCTTCTATGTCTTTAAGCAATTTTGGCTTACACCCTATGATGAAAATTTTAATACTATTTTTATACCGTTCTAATAAATTCACAAAGACATCTTTTAAAACTGTATCTATATAATCGGCATGATCTATACTGCCTGCAAACACAATTTTAATTTTTTCTTTTTTGCTCTTAACAGGTAGATCTAATGGAATATTTAAAGCAGGAGCTTTCACGAATAAACATTTATTATTATACTTCTTATAGATGTCTATAATATTTGGACTAGTCGACCAAAAGTAATCAGCACTACTTATTATCTGTAGCATATTTCTACGGATAATAGCATTATTGAAGTAGGGAAAAGAAGTAGAGTTTGTTGGTAAATTCAAAAGATCATCATCTAAAAAATATATAATTTTTCTATGGTATTTTTTTGCAACCTTAACTATATCTAAATCTTCACAACTACATCCTCTAACACATACGACTATGTCACTTTCAGCAATGTCCTTGTCATTTACTATGTGACTGACTTTAAAAACACTCTCTATTTTATTTTGTATAGCTAAGCTATCTAATATTGCTATAACTCCAACTCTAACCGAAGGTATATCTCCCATACAAAATACTAATACTTTAGTATTTATATTAATCACCTCCTTTTCAGAAGCATCCTATCAATTTTCTTATTATTCAACATATAGCTCTCTGCTTCTTCAAACCCTGCATGAATATAATGTTTCTTTGCATATGGATTATCACTGAATACTTCTAACTTAATTTGAGCTAAGTTTAATTTTTCAAATCCAAATTCACAAACTAACTTTGTAGTCTTATACCCTATTTGATTGCCTCTAGCACTCTCTTCTCCAATCATAAGTCTTCCAAATTCTGCTTCTTTATTTATTAAATCAATGTGATATAGTGCTACTGCCCCTATAGGCATATCTCTGAATTCAATAATAAACATTATGTCATCTTCTTTTTCTAAATAACTTTGATACCACTGATATTGCTCAGAAGAGGATATTATGGCTTGATATAAAAATGATTTTCTGATACTCTCTTTATTTCTCCATTTTCTGACCCTATCAACATCTTCCTTTTCGATTGGCCTTAGTACCAAATCGTCAATTTCAATTCTAAATTCATGTTGCATCTCATCCTCTCCTTTATAAATTCTTTTTATTTAGCGTGTTTAATCACTACTTCACATATATATTCTACATCTTTTTTAGTAATTCCCATATGCATTGGCAAGGATATAATCATCTCACTCATTTCATGAGATTTTGGACAAGTTCCTTTTCCATAAGCATACATACCATATTCCGTATTATCTCTATAGTGAACACCTGGATAAATCTCGTGCTCATTTAATATTTGTAAAACTTCATCTCTATTATTAACTGCTATAATAAATAAGTGTCTAGAAGATTCACATCCTGCGGCAACTGGAATACATTGTATATTTTGTTGTCCATCTAGATATTCTTTATACCATGTAGCTAATTGTCTTCTATATGCATTATCTCTGTCTAAATATTTCAGCTGTACTAAGCCAAGACTTGCCATAATAGAATTCCCATGATCCTTATAGCCTACAAATTCCACATCATATTTCCATTTGTAGGATCCTTTATCATTTGTGCGTGCATAAGTATCCTTATTAATACCTAACCACGTGAGTTTTCTACAAACTTCATCATATTTTTCTTCTCTAAAGCAAATCATACCTGAATCAGCAGTGGGAAGATTTTTAACAGCTTGAAAAGAATAAACTACTACATCTGCATCTTTACCTGGAACCGCTCCATGCAATCTTGTACCAGCCATATGCGCTGCATCTAATATAAGCTTTAAATCGTGTTTTCTGCAAAGTTCTACTATTTTTTCGTATTGGCCAGTATTTCCCCCTAAACCAACAAACATAACTGCTTTTGTTTTATTGGTAATTTTTCTTTCTACATCTGCTGGATCTAAACATAAGTTTTCATCTATATCCGCAAAGACTATTTTCATATCTTCATATGCAATGGCATGATTAGTAGATATGAAAGTAAGCGGCGTAGAAATAATTTCGTCACCATCTTCCCAACCACATTCCATTTTAAATATTTTAACTGCTAAGTGTAGTCCAACTGTAGCTGAACTTAAAAAGTGTGCATAGGGTAGTGCCGTATACTTTTTCCAAGCATCCTCAAATTGGACAGTCTTAAACCCTAAACCTGTCCATCCCTTTTCAAGACACTCTCTAATTTCTTGTAAACATTCTTCTACCTCAAATTTTGGTACAAATAATTGGATAGCCATCTCTCTAGTTCCTTCTTTCGCTTTTTATTGTTTTTGTTTTGAAAAATTCTTCTAATGATTCTTCCCAGTCTTTCATTTCATCGCCTATCGTATGCCTTAGATTATAGTTATCTAGTACAGAATACTTAGGTCTCTTTGCTTGCTGTTTATACTCTTTTGAAGATATCTTTTCAACATTACAAGGTATGTTTGCTAATTGTACTATTCTGCTTGCGAATTCATACCAAGAGCATGCTCCATTACCACTGCAATGAAAAACGCCGTAACAATCATTATCTATTAATCGCTTAATCGTATCGCTTAGCTCGTCAGCATTAGTTGGAGATCCTATCTGGTCATCTACCACTTTAACATTATCTCTTTCTTTTGCAAGCTTAATCATTGTACTTACAAAATTTCTATCTTGCCTGCTATAGAGCCATGATGTTCTTAATAAAATATATTGATTACATAGCTCTTGTACTGCCTTTTCGCTTAGGTACTTTGTATAACCATAATAATTAATAGGACTTGGATGATCTATTTCTTTATACGGACTATTTTTAGTTCCATCAAACACATAATCCGTTGAAACATGGAACATTTTAGCTCCTATATGTTGGGTAATATCGGCTAAGTTTATTGTTCCTGTTACATTAACAGCTCTAGCTATTTCCTTATATTTTTCTGCATCATCAACCTTATTATAAGACGCACAATTAATAACTAAATGCGGCAAAATCTCTTTAACAACAGAAAACACTCTGTCTTTATTGGTAATATCCATTTCTGTTGAAGAAAACCCATAGACTTGGTGACTTTCTTTCAGCTTTTTCTCTAGTATATTACCTAATTGCCCGTGTGAACCCGCTATTAATATTTTCACATTTTTTCCACCTTTTTATTATTACTTATACATGTCCCTATAATAGTCCATATACTCTCCTGAAACTATTTTCCCCATCCACTTCTCATTCGCTAAGTACCACTCAATAGTCTCTTTAATACCTTCTTCGAATGTATAGCTTGGACTCCAACCTAGTTCTGTTGTAATTTTTGTATTATCAATTGCATAACGTCTATCATGTCCTGGCCTATCTTGTACATATTTAATAAGCTTTTCTGATTTACCTAAGTTTTCAATAATAAGCTTTACAATCTCAATATTTGCCTTTTCATTATTGCCACCAATGTTGTAGACTTCGCCTATTTCACCTTTATGTAATACTGTATCAATAGCCGTACAGTGATCCTTTACATGCAGCCAATCACGAATTTGCATGCCATCCCCATATACTGGCAGTTCTTTATCATTAATGCAATTGTTAATCATAAGCGGAATGAGTTTTTCTGGGAATTGGTAAGGACCATAGTTGTTTGAACATCTTGTGATATTAATAGGCATACCAAATGTTTCATGATAAGCACGTACAACTAAATCTGCACTTGTCTTTGATGCCGAGTAGGGACTATTGGGTGCAAGTGGCGTGTCTTCTGTGAACAGACCTGTCGCACCTAGCGTGCCGTATACTTCATCTGTTGAAACTTGTAAAAACTTAACGCTTTCTTTGAATTCACGGCAATGCTTATCTTCTAAATTGACCTTCCAATATTTTTTAGCAGTATCTAATAAAGCTTGTGTTCCTAAAATATTTGTGCTTAAGAATAATTCTGGGTCTTCTATACTTCTATCTACATGAGACTCTGCTGCAAAGTTAACTACAGTGTCGATATTGTGTTTAGAAAAGATTTTATCTAATATTTCTCTATCTCTAATATCTACTTTTACAAAAGTATATTTAGGATTATTTTCAATATCTGTAAGGTTTTCTAAGTTACCTGCATAGGTAAGGGAATCTACATTAATAATGTTATAGTCATATGTAGCTAACATATGTTTTACAAAATTACTTCCAATAAATCCGGCTCCACCTGTTACTAATATATTTTGCATTTTTAATCCTCCATTATCTTATCTGTTTGAGTATGTATTTCTTTATTTCTGTGTATTTATTCACTCTATTTCTAGTTGTTAGCCTTAATTATCTATGTAGATCTTCTTGAGCGACACCCATCATATATTCGCCATATTCTGTCTTAATCATAGGTTCAGCAAGTTTAATGAGCTGTTCTTTACTTATCCAACCTTGTCTATATGATATTTCTTCAAGACATGCGATATAGAGCGCTTGTCTTTTTTGAACCGCTTGTACAAAGCTGCTAGCTTCTGTAAGTCCTTCACAAGTCCCTGTATCAAGCCAAGCCATGCCCCGTCCAAAGAGTTCTACCTTGAGACTTCCTCTATGTAAATATTCTTGATTTACTGTAGTAATTTCTAGTTCTCCTCTAGCTGATGGTTGAATAGTTTTAGCGATTTGAACCACATCATTATCATAAAAATAAAGTCCAGGCACCGCATAATGAGACTTCGGATACTGTGGTTTTTCTTCTATTGAAAGCACATTCCACTCTTTATTAAACTCCACGACACCAAAAGATTCCGGATTGCTTACATAGTAGCCAAATATAACTGCCCCTTCTGTAAGGGCTGCTGCACTTTTTAATGTGCCTGTAAAGCCTTTGCCATAGAATATATTGTCTCCAAGTACAAGTGCTACCTTATCATTTCCTATAAATTCTTCACCTATAATAAAGGCTTCTGCAAGGCCTCTTGGTGCTTCTTGAATAGCGTATTTAAGAGTAATGCCTAAGTCTTTGCCATCTCCAAGTAATTCTTCATAAACCGGGAGGTCTCTTGGCGTTGATATAATAAGTATTTCTTTAATACCTGCTAGCATAAGGGTTGAGAGCGGATAATAAATCATTGGCTTGTCATAAATCGGTAAAATTTGTTTTGAAATGGCTTTAGTAATAGGATATAACCTTGTACCTGAGCCTCCTGCTAATATAATGCCTTTCATGTGTATTCCTCCTATTGTGATGTGAGTGTAATTAACATATTATGATGTGAGGTATAGATAAGTGTTAGTATCTATGTATAAGCAATTATGACATTTGATGGTCATTTAGCCTGATAGTTATTGAGCTTGTTGTCTATTAAGATAGTTCACCGCAATACCTGCCCCTAATAAAATCCAAAAAACTGGTGCGACTGAAACAACTGAGTCATTAAAAAGCCCTGCTCCTAGGTAGCCCACTATCGAAAGCACCGTGGCTATACCTACTACTTGCCTTGTTTCATAACTTGATTTGAGAGCATAAAGTCTTAGACTATCTGCTATGTATCCTATCACTAATACCAAAAAGGCTATAAGTGCTATACCGCCTTGATTGATCCCGATTTGCAAATAGAGATTATGCGGCTTATCGACAATCATATTAGGGGTTTCATAAGCATAATATTTACCTAAATAATCGTGTTGAGGAAACTCAAAGGCGTAGGTATCTGGACCATGTCCCAAAAGCCACGTATCTTTTAACATCGGAATACTTCTAGACCATATATAGCCCCTCGCTGAGCCCAGTCTTTCTTTACCTTTAAATCCAAAAGTTTCTGGATAAACAATGTCTACCTTTTCCTGGGTGAAACTATCAATAAGATAAACCCCTTGTTGGTTATCTATTTTAAATACGAAGGTATCTACCCCCTTGACATTAAGCATTATGCCTCCCCACTGACTTTTGGGGTCTACTATTTTCTTTAAAATCATTCCTTCAAATCGCGCGTCTTGAAGGATAATCTCTTGATCTGTTTCTATGTATGGGATCTCTTGACTTGCCTTGTCATAGAGCTTGAGCTGAGTATCTTCTTTGGCTATTACAAGAGCATCTGTTTGGGTTGTTATAATTACTTTTCCTTCTTGCATTGTAATATTTTTTATGGGAATCTCATCCAGATAGTTAAAATCTTGATCTGCGGAGGTAAACCCTATCATCGTATCTCTTAAAAGTGATGGGATTCTTTCAAATATCGTTCCTTTTGTAAGGATGTTAAATCCTATAAGGACAATACTAAGCGTTACGATCATCGGTAAAGTCATTTTCCAGTTTGTAATAATTTTTTTGCTAAAAAGGATGAGCCCTATAACTACTGCTGTTGCTGTTCCTATGAGACCTCCCCTAGATGTGCTTCCAAATAGTAAAAATAGTGAAGCCATTGTTAAAACACCTAAAATGATTTTTTCTTTTCTACCCTTTATACAAAGTGTTAATGTAGCAAAGATCGGCACCATAAGGGCTCCAAAACTCCCCATGTAGTTGTAGTGAAACATTGTGCCATAGACTTTTCCTTTTTCATAAGCTACATTAAGGCTATTTCTGTACTGGGCATACTCACTAGGAATAAGTAGCCTTTTACCAAGCTCTGTGTTAATGAGGAGGTTTTTTCCCATATACTCAAATATGCCTAAAAATGTAAGTACACCCACTAATAATGCTAACGCAAAAATAATATATTTATAGTTTTTAAAATCACTCAAGGCATGTATGGTATAAAACATCATCATAATATAGCAAAAGGTGATGAGCATTCCTTCTGATCTCCCTGGTACTCCCCATAAGGCTTCTTGTTTGTAAGAAGAAAATAGTGTTGAGAGCAAGGTGAATAATAAGAAAATGCCTGCTGTTGTTATATAAAGCAACATACTTTTATATTTTTTTAAGTCTTCTTTATTGATGGTAAAAAAGACGATGAGTATCATCATGATTGCAATGAGTATGATAAAAATAGCTTTATAATAAGAAAAGAAATCCGTAGTCATCTGTAATTTGAAAGTACGTGCTACATTTTCACTTGCTTGAGCTATTTTTAATCTCGTAATGAGCGGGACAATACTTAGTAAAAGCATGAGTGGTACAAAAAAAATAGTACTAGCTTTTTCTCTTTGTTTTTGTTGCCTTTTTTGATTGGCTGCATAGCGTGACATAGTCTACTACTCCCTTACTTATCCTATGTAATAGCTTCGCAAATGAAACTCTATTACTTCTCGTTTATTTTTATATTCTGCTTAAGTATATCACTCTTTTATCGAATTTTCTATAAGTTGTTGAATAAATTGTTGTAAATTCTTGGCTATTGCCTTAAGTTATGCAAAGTTCTACTAGATTTTCGTAAAATTGTGTTATAATAAGTGCGGAGGTGCTTGAAATGATTCGTGAAAATCAAAAGTATTTAAATTCTCTTCAGATGTTTTTGGATTTAGCTATTGTTATTATTTCTTTCGGCTTATCCTATTATATAAGATTTTTTGTAATGGATGATGGCGTTATTAATCTAGCCTTTGAAACAGCGCTTATCCCTGTTGTATGCATGACGCCTATTTATTTTATCATTTATAGTGCTTTTGATCTCTATAATTCCAAACGTACTAAGCCTATTTTTCAAGAAGTATATGCTGTTATTTTGAGCAACGCGCTTGGACTTGTTCTGCTTATTGTGATTTTGTTTCTCTTTAAGCTCGTTCACTTTTCTAGATATAATCTTATGATCTTTTTTACATGTAATACAACAGCTACTATTGCAACCAGAGTTTTGATACGGTATATCCTTCGCAAATACCGCCGCATGGGTTATAATCTCAAGCATTGTTTAATAGTAGGTACAACTCATACCTCTGCCTACCTTATAGATAAAATCAAACACCATCCCTCATGGGGTTATAATATAGCCGGACTTGTTCGTACAGATCATCGGTCTAGCGATGTATTTTCCGGTTATCGTATACTTGGTGATTTAGTTGACCTAGAGAGCTTATTAGTCAAATTTTACATAGATATCGTCATTATAGCTACCGATGAAAGCAGTGCTGACCAGCTTGGCTCTATTATAGGCAAGTGCGAAAAAGCAGGTGTTAAAACCAATATTATTCCCTATTATCATAAGTATGTACCTGCAAAACCTTATGTAGATGACTTAGACGGTCTTCCTATTATTGATACAAGACATGTGCCTCTTGATAACTTGTTTAAAAGTTTCACGAAAAGATTATTTGATATTGTTTTTGCCATTGCAGCTATTATGGTTACAAGTCCCATTCTTGTACTTTCTGTCATTATGGTGAGACTCTCTTCTAAGGGCCCTATTTTATTTAAACAAGAACGTGTAGGCATAAATCGCCAGAACTTCTGGATGTATAAATTCCGTTCTATGCGTATGCAAACAGATGAAGAGGAATTGGATAAATGGACAACAAAGAACGACCCCCGAAAAACATGGTGGGGAAGTTTTATGCGAAGCACCAGTATTGATGAGCTTCCTCAATTTTTCAATGTATTAAATGGAAGCATGTCTGTAGTGGGACCTAGACCTGAAAGACCTTATTTTGTAGAGAAATTCAAGGAAGAGATCCCGCGTTATATGATAAAACACCAGGTCAGACCTGGCATCACAGGTTGGGCACAGGTGAATGGATACAGAGGGGATACCTCTATAGAGGGTAGGATAGAACACGATTTATACTATATAGAAAATTGGTCGTTTGGGCTAGATATTAAAATTATTTTTATGACTATTTTCAAAGGATTTGTTAATAAGAACGCGTATTAATAACGATAAATTATAGCAATACGCCACGCCTATAAAAAAGACAGTGAACGAGTAGGACTTTTAGGTTCTTTCTGAACTTTAGGTATACAAAGAAAAAGCAGGTATAAAAAAACCTGCTTTTTCTTTGGTTTAACGATTCTTATATTTGGGTATTTGTGGTATAATAAGGTATCAAGTATAAGGATGTGATGGTGAAATGAAGTA
>CALJTN010000185.1 GCA_937976175.1 uncultured Clostridiaceae bacterium
TCTCCATCCTTTAACTTTAGAAGTCCTGCATTTTCAAGTACTCTAAGTGCTCTTGCTCCATTGGTAGCATCGTTTGGAATAGCTATTTCAGCTCCATCCTTTAACTCACTAAGACTTTTATATTTATCAGAGTACAAACCCATAGGTTCAATATGAACCTTTACAGTATAGTCAAGTTCTAGGTTTCTTTCTTTGCTGAAAGACTCTAAATATGGTACATGTTGAAAAAAGTTAGCATCTAATTGGCCTTCTGCAAGTGCTGTGTTTGGCGTTACATAGTCAGTGAATTCTAATATTTCAAGAGTATATCCTTCTGCTTCAAGCAATGGTTTTACAACCTCTAAGATTTCTTTATGAGGCACTGGTGAAGCACCTACTTTTATATTCTTTTTCTCAGCCACCGCCTCTTCTTTTTTTGCTCCACAACCACTTAATGTAAAGATCACAATTATTGTTAATAGTACGCTTAATATTTTTTTCATTATTAATTCCTCCTCATTTTTTCTTTTAATATTTTAAAAATTAAATCCTCATCTTCAATGCTACGTATCATCTTCGATGCTGAAATATTTATTTAACCATTTTTCTATACAATAGATTTCCTAGTGCTTGTATGATTTGTACTACTGCAATTAATATAATCACGGTGTATATCATGATGTCTGTCTTAAATCGATAGTAGCCATATTTTACTGCTACATCTCCAAGACCGCCCCCACCAATGGTTCCAGCCATGGCTGAGTACCCTATAATGTTTATTATGGTTAAAGTAACTCCAAGAACTATAGAGGGCATTGCCTCTTTTACCATAACCTTAAATATAATTTGATGGGTTTTTGCACCAAAAGATTTAGCTGCTTCAATGATGCCGTAATCCACCTCTAAAAGTGCAGATTCTATTATTCTTGCAGCAAAGGGAGCTGCACCAAGTGTTAGTGGAACTATGGCTGCATTGGTGCCTATGGTTGTACCCACAATAAGCTTAGTTAATGGAAATATAGATATCATCAATATAATAAACGGAAAAGAACGAAGTATATTGATTACTAAATTTAAACTTTTATATATTAAAAGATTCGGTCTTAGACCTTTTGGACCAGTTACAATAAGTATTACCGCTGAAATAAAACCTAAGATCACTGCAAAAATTGTAGACACTGTAACCATATATACTGTATCTAAAAGTGCAGGTAATAAAATATCTTTAAATAGCATTTATATTTTCCTCCTCTAGTCAATGAGTTCCCACCCTATAGACTTTTTATCTAAATAGTTTAATATTTTTTCTTTATTCTCTTCACTTGCATTTACTATAAGGCTACCCATTACGTCATCTCTGAATTTCTCAAGCCTTCCCCACACTATTGAAAAATCTATATCTAACTCCCTAGCTATGGAAGTGATTAAGCAATTTTGGCTAATCTCCTTTGGGAAAAATATTTTAATATTATGGCCTGTGCTAGGTAATAACTCCTCCTCACCCATAAGTGTTTTCATTTCTTTTGTTGGCCTAACAAACAATTCTTCTGTGGAACCCTTACTCTTAATCTCCCCACCTTCTAAAAGTATAAATTTATTACAAATCTCTTTTACCACCTCCATTTGATGAGTAACTACAATAATTGTTATATTTAATTTGCTATTGATATCTCTTAAAAGCTCTAATATGGATTTTGTAGTTTTAGGATCTAAAGCCGAGGTAGCCTCATCACAAAGCAGTATTTTTGGATTCAGGGCCAAGGCTCTAGCAATTCCAACTCTTTGCTTCTGACCTCCGCTAAGCTGACGTACATTGCTATTTACTTTATCATTAAGGCCTACTAAATCTATTAAGCTATGTACTCTTTTTTCAATAGAACCTTTATCCATGCCCCATACTTCCAGTGGAAAAGCTATGTTTTCAAAAACGTTCTTTCTGCTAATGAGATTAAAATTTTGAAATATGATACCTACATTTTTTCTAAACTCGCGAAGTTCCTTTGAATCTAGTTCCTTCACCTCTTTGCCCATTATATTAAGGCTACCTGCATCATAGGTCTCAAGACCATTAAAGCATCTCAGTAAAGTGGACTTGCCAGCGCCGCTATGACCAATAACCCCATAAATATCACCCTTGTCCACTGTAAAAGAAACATCATCTAATACCTTTAAATTTGGGAAGCTTTTACTTACACCACAGACTTTAATCATAATTTTCATTCTCCCTTTCATTCCTATAATTCATCCTTCGTTGCTCATCGTGCCTTTAATAATTATTTACCTATAAAAAATAGAACCCAAGAATAAACTTGAGCTCCATGGCCAAACTTATTCTTATCTCGCAGAAATTCTGCAGGATTTAACACCGGGTATCATATAAATGATACTGGTTGTCGGGTTTCATCGGGCCAGTCCCTCCACCTCTCTTGATAAGAGAATATTAAATTTTACTTTCAGCATTAAATCATCCTCTGCTGAAATGTTGTTAGACTTTATTTTCAATTTTTATAAAACAAAAAACCTCTTTCATCAAAATAAAATGATGAAAGAGGTATAAATATACAAGGACACCTCTCCCATCTTTCGCTAAGTTACAAAGGAACAAAGCGTTGGAATTAGCACCTTTTCAGACAAATGAAATCTGATGGTTGCTGAGGTATCATCGGGCCAGTCCCTCTACCTCTCTTGATGAGAATTAACTGATTTATTAAATTAAAGCTATGATATCACTTTCCGAATTAAATGTAAAGAAGTTTTTTTAAATTATTTAGTGTGTTATGATTTTTTTCTATTTTTCTATTAGCTCTTTAAATTCTTTATACTCTTTTACTTTATCAAAATCTTCTTCATTTTTTGCTACATTTTTAATGTTTTCATTCATATCAATTGCTAATTTCAAATACTTTACAGTATTATTAATATCACCTTTTTTTCCATAAACACTAGCTATACCATAATAACTCCATTCAAACTTTTCCACTTCTAAGGCCTTTTCATACCATTCTATAGCTTCATCATAGTGTCCAAATAGTGCATTAGCTAAGCCTTTGTTAAACCTTCCATACCCATAATCAGGTTTCAGTTCTAAAGCTTTGTTAATTTGCTCAATGCCTTTGTTGAAATCTCCATTATAAGCTAAGGCAATTCCTTCTACAGCATAGGCTTTATAAAAGTTAGGATCTTCCTTTAGCACTGCTCTTTCTGTTTCAATAGCCTTCTCGTACTGCTTTTCAAAAAATTGATCAAATCCTACCTTCCACTTCCGCTCTAAATCTTCTTGCTTTTTCCTTATCTCCTCTTGTTTTTTATCTTCTGCTTCTTGCAGTTGCTGGTTTTTTCCTTCTTCCTTACTAGCTTTAATTTCGGTTTTGCTGCTTATTTCAGTGATGCTCCGATTTTTTATCTTATTGTTTTTTATTACATCTTTACCCACTACTCCTACAGCTATAATAGAAAGAATAGCAAAAGTTATTAATTTAAATTTAAGTGATTTTGTTTTCATATTTTTAATCTACCCCCTAATAAAATGTTCTACCTTTTAGTCAACTTGCCACTTGCCACCTGGGTGGCACTACATCATTCCTTTATATTTTACTACATTATTGCTAATAACTCCAAAATCAAAATACTAGTTATTAAAAATAAAAATCTATATTAAAAAAGGTCGGTATAGCCTAATTAAAAACTATACCGACCTTTTTGTAACTTCCATATTATATTAACACCATATTTTCTATAGTATTCTTTCTATTTCATTATATAATTCCTCTGCTGATTCTGCTTGAATTAGCTCATCATTAACAAGTGCGAATGGGCCATCAGCACAGTCTCCACAATATCCAAGGCAGGATTCTACTGCTACATTTATATCTGGATAGTTCTCTTTAAGTTTCTTTGCAGTTTCCTCAGTACCATGGGTAAAATTATTTTCACAAAATTTGATTTCTGTCATCTTTTTGCTCCTTTATTATTTATTTTGTATGCTATTCAGTAATTCACTTACTGAAACTTTAGATAATTCAATAGCTTCTAATGATATCTCTTTCTCTATTGCTGTTTTAAATATTGGGGATCTTTTCATATCTCCAATAACTATAGCTCCTATTATTTTATTATCCCTAATGAATACTTTTATGTATTTACCTTCATCATTCTCTTCCACTAATACATTGGTTGCTTTAGCTTCATCTACACATCCCATAGAGAATAAGGATAATTTAAACGCATTTAGCGTAGTAACGGGAACAATATGATTATATATACTAGCCTTCCCTGCAATATTATATCCTGCTACCTTGCCTTGCCCTATGGATATATTCCATAGACCTGCAATTCTACCGTTAAATTCCGCTACGTCCCCCGCTGCATAAATAGAATCTACATTTGTTTCCATATTTTCATTTACTATAATTCCTTTTCCATACTTAATAGGAGTATCTTGAACTATTTCTATATTAGGTTTTATACCAACAGCGTAAATAACTCCTTGGCAAGGAAAAAGTTCTCCTGAATTTGTTACTATACCCTCTACGCTATTACTGCCTACTATTTTATGGGCTCCTGTATTTAAATGTACAGTAATTTCGAATTTCTGAGCCGCTTCCTGAAGTATTTGAGATGCTCTTTCATCTAGCTGATTAGGCATTAATCTTGACTGAAACTCCATAATAGAAACTTTAACTCCATGCTGCTGTAAATTCCAGGCAGTTTCTAATCCCTGTATGCCCCCACCAATATTTATAACAGTGTCACCTTTTTTAATTTGGTCTCTTATATCCCGTGCGTCTTGAAATTTTCTTAAGGTAAATACTCCAGCTCTTTCTATTCCGTCAATTGGTGGTTTATTGTTTCTTGCTCCATTACTTAATAAAAGTTTATCATACTTAAATACACTTTTATCTGATAAGACTACTTCTTTTTTCTCAGTATTAATTTCTATTACTTTCTTATCTAGAAAAATTTTTATTTTATTTTCATCATACCAATCTTTCTTTTGAAGAAGAATATTATCTTCAGATAACTCATCAAAAAGATTTTTAGATAATTTTATTCTGTTGTAAGGATAAAACTTTTCTTCACCGAAAATAAAGACTTCTGAATCTTTATCTACTTCTCTTATGGCTTTTAATGCAGTAATCCCTGCTATTCCACTTCCAATTATAACGATTTTATTTGTCACGCTTATTCACCACTCTTTTATTCACCATTCTTTTATTAATAATATAAGACATGTTAGCATACCTCTAGCTTACCATTTTTAGTAATCATGATATATTAAGTTTTTAGTTTTTGACATACTAAAGTAA
>CALJTN010000186.1 GCA_937976175.1 uncultured Clostridiaceae bacterium
TAACAATGCCTATCACAACCATTTTGAAGAGGGTATTTATGTGGATGTTGTAAGTGGTAAACCACTTTTTTCATCGCAGCATAAGTTTGATTCAGGATGTGGCTGGCCTGCTTTTTCAAAGCCTATTAGAGAAGGATATGTGAGAGAAAAAGAAGATTCAACGCATGGTATGGTTCGGGTAGAAGTAAGAAGTAGTCATGCAGATTCTCATTTAGGCCATGTATTTGAGGATGGACCTATAAAAGAGGGTGGCCTTAGATACTGTATTAACTCAGCAGCACTTAGGTTTATTCCTAAAGATAAAATGGCAGATGAAGGATACGAAGAGTATTTAGATAAGCTCTAGAACTGAGTATATTAAATCTTATAAAGAAAGCCTACTGATTTTACGCTAAGTAATCAGTAGGCTTTCTTTAGAGAGAGTAGCTTGACAATAGAGGTTTAAAGTTGTAGACTTAAATCAAAGGTTTACAACCATAGACCTAAACGAGGGAGGATGATGTGAACGTGATTAAGCTATCAAATTCTGAAATAAAATTTATGGAGTTAATATGGCATAAAGCACCTATTAATTCTACAGAACTTGTTAAACTAGCCGATCTTAAGTTAGGCTGGAAAAAATCTACAACCTATACAGTTTTAAGAAGACTGGGGGAAAAGGGGATTATAAAAAACGAAAATGCTATAGTGTCGTATCTCATAAAGAGAGAGCAAGTGCAACAAGTTCAAAGCGAAGAACTCTTAGGAAGAGTTTATGAGGGATCTATAAAGATGTTTTTAGCTTCTTTTTTACAAAGAGAAAAGATAACAGAAAAAGAAGCCAAAGAGCTTAAAAACATTATTGATGAGTATACACAGAAGGGAGAATAATCAGTATGGTTACTTTATTTAATACAGTAGTTTACATGAGCATGGTATCTACTTTAGCAGCAGTTCTTATAATCAGCATAAGAGCTTTAATAGGAAGTAGACTACCTAAAGTACTGAGTTATTCTATGTGGGGGATTTTGCTCTTTAGATTACTCATTCCAATATCCTTTCCATCCTCAATGAGTGTATTTAATCTATATCCAGTCCACTCAAATAACATTGCCAGCCCATTAACTGCTATAATGCAATCAGATACTCAGCCAGTTATACAAAAAAGTTTAGAGATACATCAAATAGAGACAATGACTCATAGAATAAGCCAAGAAATCATAGCAATCATATGGTTAGTAATAGCTATAGTTTTAGCAGCTATTTGTATGATGCTCTATAAGGGGACTACCAATAAGCTTAAAGAAGCTATTCTTTATAAGCCAAGCATTCTATTAGAAGAGGTGTTAGGGGAAATACGATGTAAAAGAAAAGTTGAAATATATAGTTTAGAGGAACTTCCTACACCGCTTGTATGTGGTGTTTTAAAGCCTAAAATTATTGTGCCTACTAAACTTGTTGAAGCTATAGAACCAACTATTCTTAAAAATGTGATAAGGCATGAACTGATACATATTAAAAGATTTGATCACCTTATTAAATTAGTTTCTATAGCAGTAACGTGCATTCACTGGTTTAATCCAATCATTTGGATTGCACTGGTTCTAGCGCAGAAAGATATGGAAAGAGCCTGTGATGAAAAGGTTGTACAACTTTCGAAGCGAGATATTAAAAAAGAATATGCAAATGCGTTACTTAGTTTTTCATTAGAAAAAAGCAACTTGAAAAGTATTGGTACAGTTGCTTTTGGAGAGAGTAATATCAAAAAAAGAATCAAAGGCATATTAAGTTATAAAAAACCCAAGTTTTTAATAAAGGTCATTTGTATCCTTATTTTAATAGGCGTGGGGGTATTGCTCATAAGTGATGCCAGTCATAAAACTATAGAAATTAACCTTGAATTAGTAAAAGAACAACGAGGTGAAAGTTGGACGGAATTAGATAAGATTTCACCTTATGTCATAAGTGCAGCTATTGCAAGTGAAGATAGAAATTTTAATAAACATCATGGGGTAGATTTCACAAGAATAGGGAAAGCAATTATAAGTAATATGACAACGCAAGGACGACTTCAAGGCGGTTCAACAATTACACAACAACTTGTTAAAAATGTTATTATCACCTATGATAAACCTAGATCATTAAGTAGAAAAAGAGAAGAAATATATACAGCTATTAGATTAGAAAAAAACTATCCAAAAGATCAAATCATGGAAGCTTATTTGAATGTAGTGTCTTTTGGTCATGGTACTATGGGTATAGGAGATGCGGCAAGATTCTACTTCGAGAAAGAAGCATCAGATTTGTCTCTTGAACAAGCAGCGTCATTAATCGCTACTATTCAGAATCCTAGTCAATATAGTCTTTTAAATCAGAAGGAAAGAAATAAGGAAAGAACAGATTATATTATAGATATTATGAATGAATAAGATATATAACTTACTTAAGTAAAAAGAATAAGTGGAAGGAATTGGGAGAATAAGTGGAAGGAATTGGGAGAAATTGACAAAAGAATAAAAACAGTGTATACTATATATAGTTGTATTCCAAGTTATAGAACATAATGAAGTAGAAATGGTGATTAGCTGAATTTCGAGCTTAGCTACGTATCTTAGGATGTGGAGTTAAGTAAGGCTTTCGTAATAGCGAAAACTATTTTGAAAAATTTAGTTTAGAACTGGGGCTTGTTTAGGATCAGATGGTCATGAACTATACTATGTTTTTGTGGTATAAAACGAGCAATTTGCGAAGTTTAAGCACTCTAACTCTATTTTAAAAATAGAGTTAGA
>CALJTN010000187.1 GCA_937976175.1 uncultured Clostridiaceae bacterium
GGAAAAAGCACTAGGCGAAGTTAAGGCTTTAATGAGTGAATTTAATTTAAATCCAACATTATTTAATTTATTAAAGAAGAATGATTTAATTTAAGGTTTTGTATTGGTTTACAGAAATATACGAAAATAAAAAAATCAGACTGTCTATGTTAATGGACAGTCTGATTTTTTTTCAGCTTTATTTTACTGTAATGTTTAACACCGTCGATTTACCACTATAAGTTACTGTAACTTTAGCGGTACCTTTTCCAATGGCAGTAATTTTTCCAGCAGCAGTTACTGTAGCAACCTTTGTGTTACTAGAGCTATAAACTGCTTTACTAGAAACGTCAGTATTTTTATGTCCATCAATACCATTAGGAAGAGCTACAGTTGGTGCAGTAAAAGAGTAAGCATAAAATACTGATTTCAATTGAGCGGTCTTGCCTTTAGTAAGAGAGTCAAGTTTAATGTTTTTATCAGTTGGAGCTGAGGTTATATAATCAGTATAACTATATAGCTTTTTAATTTCTGCTGGAGTAACTGCATAATTGTATATTCTAAGTTGATCTATGCTACCTTTAAAGAAGGAACCATCCATAAATGCACCTAACCACATTGACCCACTAGAATATGCTATTGAATGATCACAAGCTATTGTATTTACAAGTAATCCATTATTATAAATTTTAAAGGAAATCTTTTCCAGAACATGTAAAACCAGCTGTATAAAGTTAGCAAAACCTATCCAAAGAGGCTCATAAGATGAAATGATTGTAGCCTCAAGAAGCTCACTTTTTACTAGCTAATCATTTAAATATACTCTCACTGTTTTTCCGTCATAGGTAGAGGTAAGAAGTGTCCATTTTTGTATATCCATAAGTGTATCAGAGAAAGTTTCTTTATATTCCTCATCATAACTAATTATCTTAGATTCGACAAGTATAGTCTGAAATTATTGAAAACTATATGTGCCAATCTAAAAGGTATTTTAGAGTAGAATGGCTTGTCTTTAAGGATTGTACATGGTACAATGGAAAAAAATACTATAAGACCGCAGATATTGTAATGACTGAACACCTAAAAAAGGAGTGTGAAAGGTTAAGATGAATATAACAATAATTAACGGAATCCCTGATGAGGAGTATAGTGAATATCAGGCTGCACTTGATAAGTTAAAAACTTCACTAGAAAAAGCTCATACTGTTGACCTCTTTAATGTAAGAAATATGAAAATATCTTATTGCTGTGGATGCTTCGGATGTTGGATAAAGACTCCAGGACTTTGCATCTATAAGGACGATATGAGTATTATCCTCAAGAGTATGGCAAAAACTGATTATACAATTTATGTATCTCCTTTAAAAGCTGGATTTATAACTTCACAGACTAAAAAAGTAATGGATAGATTTATACCAACGGCTCTGCCTTATGTAAAAATATTTGATGGAGAATGTCATCACCCTATGCGTTATGATAATAAGCAAAAACTTGGACTAATAATTTTAAATGATGATAATTTTAATAGGGAAGCATATGATTTAACTGTTAATGTTTTTGACAGACTCTCCCTTAATATGCATGCTACAGGGTTTTTTAGCTCCTATGTTAGGGCTGATGAAATGGAGGGGATTATAAATGAAATTAACAATTGTTAATGGGTCTCCCAGGGGAAGGAAAAGCAATTCCGATAAAATTCTCCAGTGGTTGCTGGCAGATATAAAGGATACCACTGGCTTTTCATATGAAAAAATCTATGCAGTGGATATTAAGGAACGCGAAAACCAAATTGACAGTTTAGAAACTTCCGACTCTATGGTTGTTATATTTCCACTATATACTGATTGCATGCCTGGTATAACAAAAGATTTTTTTGAGTATATGGAAAATAACAAGAAGATATTTGAAGGAAAGGCCATCACCTTCATAGTCCACTCAGGTTTCCCAGAAGCTATCCAATCAAGAGCAGTTGAAAAGTACAATGAGTATTTCGCAAGCCTTCTTAAAATGCATTATATGGGTACTATAATCATGGGTGGTAGTGAAGCGTTGACAGCGGCGCCCGAAAATTATTTTAGAAATAAAGTAATAGGATTTAAGGCTATAGGTAAAAGTATTATGCAAAATAAACCCTTAACTGACCAGGATAAGGCAGTTATAGGAAAGCCAGAAGTGCTGCCATGGCATATGCTATTAATTATGAAATGGCTAAGCATTAATAACTTTTTCTGGAACAGTCAGTTAAAGAAGAACAATGCTTTTGATAAACGTTATGACAAGCCCTATAAGTAAAACACTTACTTAAATGATGAACTAGGAGTGATAAAATGAATTCAATAGAAGTAATAATAATCAGAGCTTTTTTAATTGGAATTCCAGCAATAGTATATTTATTTATTGATAAAAAGTTCTTGTTTAGTAGCAAATTACAAAAGAAATTTAAAATCAATACATTCTTAAAATTATATACCTTTATTTTTGCAGCTTTAATAGCTAGTAATATTCTTGCTAGAATTATAGCTATAGCGGCTAGACTGACGGAAGGTACTCTATATATTGCTCAGACTATACTTCTTGGAATCCTTATAGCTTTATTTGTAAATATACAAAAAATAGTTGTTGAAAAAGATAAGCTATCTAAAATAATTAGCTCAACACCTAGAAATAAATAACAAGCAAAATCACTGCTATTATAAAATAATAAAAAAACATTAAATAGTATAACTATTTAATGTTTTTTAATTGCATACAGTACCTCTAAACTGAAAATATACTCTTGTTTTTAACCATAAAAATCTTATTGTATGCTCTCTTTGTGTCTTCGAATATAACATGACTTACATTGATTACAGTAATATTATCAAGGCCTAAAATGGTTTGTTCAATCTCCTTTGCTATTTTTGAGTCAAGGCTTGCAAAGGCCTCATCTAGAAGTATTATATCGGCCTTTTGAAGAAGACCTCTAGCTAGGGCAATCCTGCTTTTCTCTCCACCAGATACATTTTTTCCATTATCATAAATTATGCTGTTAAGGCCTAGTCCTTCCGGAAGACCAGCTACAAAATCTGTTAAACCAGCTTTTTCAATAGCCATATTAATTTCACTATCTGTGTAATCCTTATATAAGCATATATTATTTCTAACCGTATCTTCAAATAAAAATACTTGCTGTTCTACATTTGATATATGATGAAAATAACTATTTTTTGTTACATCTTTAAGGTTCTTACCATCGATCATAATACTACCCTTACTTGGTACATAGTATTTTCTTAAAAGCTTTAATAAGGTTGATTTTCCACCTCCGCTTGGACCTATAACCAGGTACTTTCCGCCTTTTTCCAAGGTTAAGTTTATACCTTTTAAAACTTCGCTATCATCATAAGAAAAAGCAACATCGGAAAACACAATGGATTTATCTAGCTTATCAATTGTAATAGTTTCTTCATAATTGTCCTGATTCTTAAGTGTGGCTTCAATGTTTGTAAACAACATCTTAGTAGCAAAGATTTTAGGTAACCATTCTCCAGCTTGTGATAAGGGATGTATTATTTTTTCCATATTTGATATAACTAAGATGGCTCCACCTAGTGTAATCTTACCATTAATTGCAACAAGAGCAATGGCGCCCAGTAGTAAGGTAAAGGTACAGCTCATAGTTAGATGCTGCAATGAGAAAATATAGGTTGATACTTTGTCAATAATATATCCTTTATGCTGTATAGCATGACTTTTTGCACTGAAATCATTGCTGACTTTATCATTAAGATTATTTGACTTTATTATATGAAAAGCACTAAGTACCTCCTTTATATAGGTGGTGTAACTTTCATATAGACCACTTCTTTGAACATGATGTTTTTGTAGAGGTTTGCTAAGAAAAATTGATATAAGAGTACTGATAACACCAATACCTACTCCAAAGCCCAGTGCTATTGGGCTTACGAACCCAATAATAACAATGGTCACAATAAAATTAACGGAAATAACCAGCATTTCATATAGTCCATCAATATAATTGTTTTCTATTGTATTTACATCGTTTGTTAATGCAGAAATATATTTTGTGTAATTGTCCTTTTGAAATTCATTTATATTTTTATTAAATACTCCTTTGATGTAATTTATTTTTGCTGATAATATTGCTTTTCTTTTATAAAGTCCTCGAACATATGCAAGTGATATAGTTGATGGTATAAGCATTAAAGCAATTATTAAAAGCTTAATAACTTGTTGTTTAAATAAAAACATATCTTTTGAAGTAACTGCATCTACTGCATGCATCATAAATATTGACATATAGCCATCTAAAGTAGCGCAAACTATTGCTACTATTAGAACAAGTATAAGATAGGGCAGTGTTCTCAATATAGATTTTTTCATATAGCCACCCCCTGAAAGTAGTCAAGGCTACTATATTGCTTTATTATTCCGTTTTTTAATTCTAGTACATAATCATATTTTTCTGTTATTCCTTGGTAATATCTATGTGATATGGCAATAACTGTGCTATCAAGTGCCAATATAGTATCCTCAACATCTCTACCAAGCTCCTCATTAAGTCCTGAAGTACCCTCATCAACAAATAATATATCAGAATTTTTGATTATTGCCCTTGATATGGATATTCTTTGCCTTTCACCACCAGAAAGATTCTTGCCATTTTCCATAAGCATTTCCTCCATACCTAGTGGTCTTGATTCTATAAAGGACTTCAAACCTGATTTTTCAATAGATCGTAAGGTATCTTGCTCAGGTAAATCTTTAAATAGAGTGATGTTATTTTTAATAGTATCTTCAAATAAGAAGATATCTTGGTAAATGAATGAAATGTTTTCATTAAAACTCTCTTCACTGATATCTTTAAAATCAATGCTATCAAGTTTTATAGAGCCTTCATAATTATCATAAATTTTTGATAGCAACTTGATTAATGTTGATTTCCCAGCACCACTGGCCCCTTTAAGTAAATATTTTTTTCCCTTTTCAATTTGAAAAGAAGTACCCCTAAATATTTCTTTTCCCTCATAACTGAATTTTAGATTATCCACTTCTATGAGAGAATTAAAAGAGAATTTATTATATTTTATTTGACTATGACTGGCTTCCACGTCTCCTTTGGTGATTTTTTCGTATATAGTGGCTGATGCTTTTAGTTCATTAAATAAAGGAAGCACCATGCTGATTGGCCATATAGAACTGTTTGCAAGCATAAGCATAAAGGAAATTCTTGTAAAGGATACTCCATTAAAAGCAAGAGTTAATAAGTAAACAAGTATACCTACAAATATAAAATTGGTAATAAATCTTGTTAGACTTCTTTGTCCCTCAGTGAAAACTGCATAGTGGAACTTTTTCTTTTCAACCTTATCAATTGACTTTAAGGATTTATAGAGAAATTTATCTTCAACTCCATTTAGTTTTAAAATTTCAATACCATTAAAGGTATTAGAAATATTCACTGTGAATCTTTCGTTATTTTCTGAAACCTCTTCCAGCAGCTGAACTGTTTTTTTCTCAAATTTTTTACTTATAAAAAATACAAAAACAGAAACTATAAAGATTCCAAGTGCAAATTTAAAGTCAATAAACATTAAGATTATCATGGAAACTAGGTATGAACCTCCTCTAAAAATCACATTTATCAGCTTAAAGAAGAAATTCTGTTCAAACAC
>CALJTN010000188.1 GCA_937976175.1 uncultured Clostridiaceae bacterium
TTAAGAAATTATATACCTTATCCATAGATAAAAGGATCACTGAAAAGGTAATAGCTAAATTAACAAATATGGATTTCTTATCATTATTTCTGCTTATAACCTTTCTTGCTTCTCTTAGAAGAATTGTTGCAGATATTAAATAAATCAGATAGAATCTTAATATATTTTCTGCAAAGCCTTTGTTTATTAGTGAAAGAACTGCTCCTAGGATAATCAATGTGCATATAAATCTCTTTACCCTATATTTATAGACTTCATAGTTGATTTCTTCATTTTCAAGTTTATTACACAATATTAGCGTGAAAAGTATATACAACGAGTTAAATAGAGCTGATGATATATTGAAAATTATCACATTAATAACTATGGCCATGAGAAAGGGGATACATACTTGTAATACAGCTTTTTTATCTTTCACTCTTAAATATTGCATTGAAAAAACTGAGCATAAAGATATAATATACAGCATATAGTTAGCGGTATTATTAAGGATAACCGTACTTGCCGTTGCCCAAATTATATAGGTGAAAATTAAAGTGCTTAAGGTAAATAAAGTTTTAACTTGTCTATATAAGCTCATTATATTCCCCCTTATAATTTAATTTTTCTATGCCAAGTATAGTAGGAACCGTTCCGTTTGTCGATACATCGATTATCTTAATCAAAACACCAACTCTTTTTAATTTAGCCAAAATATTTTGGCTTTCATTATTTAAGTAAGAAGTTATAACAATGTATGTGGAAGTATTATTAAATTCTTGCACTCTATCTTTAAGAAAAATATGGAACTTTTTCCTTGGAGAATAATCCATTCTTGCACTTAGTTCCATTATGCTTTGAAATGAATTTAAAGAGGGCTGAACTTGCTCATTGTAATCATTGGTAAAGCCTATAACTTGTGCATTTGTCCACATACCAGTGGCTATACCTGCGCTTATTGTTTCTTTGGAAATGGATGCTGCTATTTTTATGGCGTTATCAATATTTTCTCTCATTATATAGGTCCAATAGGGGTCTCCGCATTGCACATCTATAATGAAAATAACTTCTCTATCAGAGGTGTAATCATAGTCTTTAACCATGAGCTTATCCATTTTAAGGCTGGATTTCCAATGTATATCCTTCATTCTATCCTCTACATTATATTCTCTAATTCCTTTTATATATAGAGGATCTTTATATATCCATCTCTTAATTATATTATCACCCTGTATGTTTGTACTTTCAAAGTGAAATTGTTCAAAATCCACAGTTCTAGGGTATACAAGTATCTGAACGTAATCCTCTAAGTTAGTACTAATTGATGAAAAACCAAAAATATCCCCTATGGATATGTTGATATTATTAATAAAATAGATTCCCCTTTTAATGCCTTGGTTTGTGTGGATTATTTTAATTCTCTCAAACCAAAGGACACTATATTTACTTGTGTAATGCAACACTCCTTTAAGCAAAGTGGGGGAATTCCCTGTGGAAACCCTAGGAAGATTAACAGGAATTTCTTCATCTATCATAAGATAAGATATAGGAAGTAGCTTTTTATTTTCAATGATGGTAGTAATTCTAAATTCTTCACCTTCCACAATTGCCTCTTTATTAACTTGCCTTTTTATAGTAAGCTTACTAAAACCTTTCGTCCTAGTTACATCCCCCACTATAATTAAAACAAAGGCTACAAAAATAAAAGTTAAGTATTCTCTCATAACGACACCCTAAAGCTTTTCTAGTGGTGCTTGTACAGTATTTAATATTTCTTGTATTATCTCCTCGGACTTGTTAGCAAGTATGCTTTTAAGAATTAACCTATGGCTTAAAACGGGAATTGCCATTTCCTTTACATCCTCTGGAAGCACATAATCTCTTCCTCTTATTGCAGCTAATGCTTGGCTTCCCCTCATAAGATTTAAGCTTGCCCTAGGACTACATCCAAGTTCAACGTTCTTATGCTCTCTAGAAGCAGTAACTAGTTCTAATATATATTGTTTAACTTCTTTGCTTATATGAACTAGAGTAAACGCTTTTTGAACATAATTAATTTCCTCAATTGTAATTACAGCTTCAAGTGTTTCAAGTGGATCCTCAAGCATAAACCTGTCCATCATAGATTGTTCCTCTGCAAAATCAGGGTATCCCATAGAAATTTTCATAAAAAATCTATCTAATTGAGCTTCTGGTAATGGAAATGTTCCAAATTGCTCCACTGGATTTTGCGTAGCAATAACGAAAAATGGTTTTTCAAGCCTAACAGTATTTCCTTCTACGGTTATCTGTCTTTCTTCCATACATTCAAGTAATGCGGATTGAGTTCGGGGGGTAGCTCTGTTTATTTCATCTGCTAAAACCATTTGACTTAATAAGGGTCCTTTTCTAAATTCAAACTCTCCAGACTTTTGGTTATAAAAATAAATACCTGTTAAATCTGAAGGCAGCAAATCAGGTGTGAATTGTATTCTTTTAAAACTGCAATTCATAGTCTTTGCTAAGGACTTTGCAAGTTTAGTTTTTCCTAGACCAGGCACATCCTCTAATAGTACATGTCCTGAGCATATAAAAGAAACAATTATCTTATCAATTTTATCTGTTTTTCCAACTATAACCTTATTGATGTTTGTACTTACCTTTTTCCTAAATTCTAGAAATTTTAGAGTATCCATTAAAAACCGCTCCTTTTGTTTTTTTTAGTGATTTGTAAATTAGTTATATTTGATTTTAGCATCCGCATGTGAATATATATATCAGCTAAAAGGTTATCTATTATAAGAAAGAGTGTTATTAAATTAATATTAATATTAATATTAATATTAATTTAATTGTAAGAATTGTAATAAGTAGTCCTTTAATAAAAAATTTAGAGGTATTTTCCGTCCTAAATATAAAAGCAATTAAGGTCTTGAATTTTATACGTTTCAAGTTAAATGCTAACATTAATTCAC
>CALJTN010000189.1 GCA_937976175.1 uncultured Clostridiaceae bacterium
TTAGTAGTTGATTTGAAGGAAATGATAAATAGAGGATATAAAGTCCAAAAGGTAGTGCTAATGGATATGTTTCCACACACACCTCACATAGAAACTATTGTAGATATAGTAAAAGCATAATTATTTTTGAATTTTAATTAAAACATGTACCCTTTCTTATTTCAGTGGCATATAAAGTAATATAAATGCAAATAAGGGGGTACGTGCATGGTAGAGATAATTGTTCAGTATGTATTAATAGTGCTTTTGGTCACAGGTCTTGGATATTTAGTTTATTTATTAAAGGATAAAGATATAAATATTAAGGACGATTATTTTGGGCTTGCTTATGTGATACTTGGTTCCTTAGATGCTGATGAATCTACACCTGAAAATGTAAAAAAAATTCTTAGGTGCGTTTCAAGTTCAGTGCAATATGTAGAAGATAATTATAGAAATGCAGAGAATATTTTTAAAGAAGAAGAAGCTATTAACATGGCAAAAGATGCTATTAGTTTATTGAGTTTTCAAAGTAACATAGACAATGAAAGCATAAAATACCTAGTTAGATTAGTAGCAGCCTTTTTACCAGTAACTAATAGAATAGTAGAGTGAAGTAAGAATTAAAATTAGTGCGGATTACTGTATTGACCGGCAGGAAAGTTTTGTTCTGCCGGTTA
The DNA here is from genome assembly GCA_937976175.1 of uncultured Clostridiaceae bacterium. GTDB lineage: Bacteria > Bacillota > Clostridia > Clostridiales > Clostridiaceae > Clostridium_AD. Next base: position 660 of record CALJTN010000189.1, read on the forward strand.
ATGCTTTTATTGTTAATTTAAATCTGTCAACTCTCAACTAAAGAAGCCAGGAGGAAAAAGTTAATGTTGAAAACTATAGAATATGCAGAACTTGAAGGAGAATATATATTAGTTGATGTAAGAAGTCCCGGTGAGTTTGAAGAGGCAACAATAAAAGGCGCAATTAACATACCCTTATTTGATGATGAAGAAAGAAAAATTATTGGTACGGTATATACAAGGGAAAGTGTTGAAAAGGCAAAAAGGATTGGACTCGAAGTAGCGTCTAAGAAGTTACTCTATATTTATGATAAAGTTAAAGAACTTGAGAAACAGTACGGTAAAGTTGTGTTATTTTGCGCTAGGGGAGGAATGAGAAGTGGTGTAATTGGCATGCTGCTGAGCTCCCTAGGGGTAAACACAGAGAGAATAAGTGAAGGTTATAAGGGATACAGGAAGTTTGTAGTTGAAGCTTTGCCGAAGCTTAATGATAAAGTTCAGTATATTGTTTTACATGGTAATACGGGGGTTGGGAAAACTGAAATACTCAAACAGTTAGAGTGTGAAGGGTTTGATGTTTTAGATCTAGAAGGTTTTGCTAATCATAGAGGGTCACTTTTAGGTACAGTAGGACTTGGGAAAAGTGCTAGTCAAAAAGAATTTGAATCTAAAATATATCATATGTTAAAGGGCTGTAAAAGTTCATATGTATTTATTGAAGCGGAAAGCAAGCGAATAGGTAACAGTATAATACCTGATTTTATATATGAGAAAATGAAAAATGGTATACATATATTTGTGGATGCAGATATTGATTTTAGAACAGAACTTATTATTAAAGAGTATACAAAGGGTGGAAACTGCAATGACGAAATAATTGCATGTTTACAGCGGCTTGGAAAATATATTGGAGAAAATAATGTTGATAAATACTCACAATTAGTTTTAAAATCAGAATATAGGATAGTGGTAAGTGAGCTTATGATAAAGCATTATGATCCTATGTATATGCATGCTTCAAATAAATATGAGTATAAATTAAAGGTTCAAGTAGCAGACATAAAAATTGCAACAGAAGAAATAATAAATTGGGTAAAAACCATATAAAAGAATAAAATTACGAAAAACAGAAACTAACGTTCTGTTTTTTTATTTAAATATCTTTACCTTTTGGTAATAAACATATAAAATAACAAATGTATAATAAAATTTTACTGGAGGATCTTTATGAGTTTTGATGAGGAACAAATTCAAACCTATGATGTAACCGATCTAACTTCCCTAGAAAAGCTAGAGCCTGTAAGAATAAGACCAGGTATGTACATAGGTTCTACAGGAAGCAAAGGTCTACATCATTGTATATGGGAAATTTTAGACAATGCTATAGATGAAATAGCCAATGGCTATGGTGATAGAGCTGAAATAATATTAAATAGAGATAAGAGTGTTACCATTGTTGATAATGGTCGGGGAATTCCTACGGGAATGCACCCTATAAAGAATAAATCTGGTGTAGAAATGGTATTTACAGAACTTCACACTGGCGGAAAGTTTAATAATAAAAATTATAAAACTTCTGGAGGGCTTCATGGTGTTGGAGCCGCAGTTGTAAATGCATTATCAGAATGGTTATTGGTTGAGATAAAGCAAAAAGGAAATATTTTTACTCAAAGATTTGAGTATTCTTATGATGAGGAGTTAAAGAGGCTTATGCCAGGCACCCCGGTGAGCAAACTTGAAATCATAGGAGAAACAAAGAAAACGGGTAGTAAAATTACTTTTATGCCGGATAAAAACATATTTACTACTTTAGAGTTTAAATCCGATATCATTGATGAAAGGCTACAAGAATTAGCCTTCCAAAACAAGGGAATTACCTTAGTGTTTATTGATAAGAGAAAAGAAGGAATTCCTGTGAAGGAATATCACTCTGAGAGAGGTCTATTAGATTTTATAGATTATCTAAATGAAAGCAAGACTACCCTGCATAAGGACCCAGTATTTTTCCAAGGTGAAAAGGAAATAAACGGAATACAATTATACGGAGAAATATGCATGCAATTTACGGATTCTACTACAGAATATATTGCTAGCTACGTTAATAATATACCAACTACAGAATCAGGAACTCACGAAACTGGATTTAAAACAGGTATGACCAGGGCTTTTAAGGAAGGAGCTAAGAAGCTTAACCTTTTAAAAGAGAAGGATAAGGAATTTGAAGGTGATGACTTAAGAGAAGGCATGACTGCAATAGTTAGGATTAAAATAAATAATCCAATCTTTGAAGGTCAGACTAAAACCAAACTAGGGAACAATGAAGCCTATAGCATGATGAATGAATTATGTTATTCTAAAATTTTAGAGTGGATAGAAGATAATAAAGAAATGGCTACTAACATAATAAGCAATGCTGTTTCTGCTGCAGCAAGACGGGATAAAATAAAAAAAATTAATGAAGCTGAAAGAAAAAAAATAGGTAAGGGAGCAGCACCTCTTGCGGGGAAGATTGCGGTATGTACTCTGAAAGATCCACAGGTTACAGAGTTTATAGTGGTTGAAGGAGACTCAGCGGGTGGAAGTGCCAAGCAAGCTAGGGATAGAAGGTTTCAAACTATAATGCCTTCAAAGGGTAAAATTATGAATACTGAAAAACAAAAGCTAGAAAATGTACTAGCTAGTGAAGAGCTAAAAATATTTAACACGGCCATAGGAACTGGGGTTTTGGACAGCTATAATGAAAAAGAATTAAAATATGATAAAATAATTATTTTAAGTGACGCGGATGTTGATGGATACCACATTAGAACTTTGTGGATGACCTTTATTTATAGATACATGAGGCCCTTAATAGCAAATGGTCATCTTTACATGGGAATGCCTCCACTTTATAAAGTTTATAAAAACACTAAAAATGGTGAAGTGGCTAAGTATGCCTATAGTGATGAAGAATTAGCTAAGACGAAAAAAGAAATTGGAAAAGGTGCTCTTATACAAAGATATAAGGGTCTCGGAGAAATGAATCCAGATCAACTTTGGGACACTACATTAAACCCAACCACTAGGACTTTGCAACAGGTGACTATAGAAGATGCAGCAAAGGCTGAAAAAATGGTTTCGCTTCTTATGGGCGACGTGGTTGCACCGAGGAAAAACTATATGTATAAATATGCTGAGTTTTAACGACGCTTTTCAAGTCGTTAACATCACCTTGGGTGATGATTAAGGAGGAGGCTATATTAAATGGCAAAAAAAATTGAGATACCTAAAGATAATAATATAATAATGACCCCAATTGAAGAAGCCATGCCAGATAACTACCTTCCTTATGCTGTGGAAGTTGCAAGAGACAGAGCACTGCCTGATGTACGAGATGGTTTAAAACCAGTGCATAGAAGAATTCTTTATGGGGCATATATGCTAAAGGCATTTCCAGATAAACCTTATTATAAATCAGCCAGAATAGTTGGAGATATTCTTGGTAAATACCATCCCCATGGAGATAGTTCTGTTTATGGCGCTATGGTAATACTAGCTCAAGATTTTGCCACAAGAAAGCCACTAATAGATGGTCATGGAAACTGGGGAAGTCAAGATGGCGATAATGCAGCTGCTATGCGTTATACAGAAGCAAGACTTTCCCCTATTGCTCTTGAAATGATAAGAGATATTGATAAGGGCGTTGTGGATATGGTGGATAACTATTCAGATACAGAGAAGGAACCTTCTGTACTACCATCTAGGTATCCTAACTTGCTGGTGAATGGGACCTTTGGTATAGCTGTAGGAATAGCCACAAATATACCACCTCATAATCTAGGAGAAGTAATTGATGGGGTACTAGCATATGCTGATAATGAGGAAATTACTACAAAACAGCTTATGCAGTATATTAAAGGTCCAGATTTGCCAACAGGAGGCATCCTAATTGGTAAAAATGCTCTAGAAGCTGCCTACGAGACTGGTGAAGGTAAGGTAACCCTACGTTCAAAAATGAAAATTGAAGTTTTAGAAAGTGGACGTCTTGGTATAGTTATTACGGAGTTCCCATACAGGAAAAATAAAGCAAAGCTACTTCAATCTATTTCAGATATGACTGCAGATAAAAAACATTCAAAAGCTTTAGAGTCCATTGTAGATATTAGAGATGAGTCTGATAGAAGTGGGCTTAGATCAGTAATTGAATTTAAAAAATCCACAGATAAGGAAACTGCCAGCAAGGTACTTAAATACTTATTAAAGAAAACAGAACTTCAATGTAATATTCCTTTTAATATGGTAGCACTGGCTAGTGGAAAACCTCAAACTATGGGGCTTAAAACTATATTAATGCATTATTTGAACCATCAAAAGGATGTTGTTACTAAAAGAACGCAAAGAGAGTTAGAAGTTGCAGAAAAGAGATTTCATATTGTAGAAGGATTTATTAGAGCTATAGATGTAATGGACGAGATTATTGCAACAATTAGAAGTTCAAAATCTAAAAAACATGCTGGTGAGAACCTTATAATTAAGTTCGATTTTACAGCTATCCAAGCTGAAGCAATACTTGAACTTATGCTATATAAGTTAACGGGGCTTGAAATAAAGATATTTTTAAAGGAACATAAAGAATTAGAAGCACTAATTAGGGGGTATAAAAAAATCCTTGAAAACCCTAAGGAACTTTTAAAAGTCATAAAAAGAGAAATAACAGAAATTAAAGAAAAATATAATGATGCCAGGCGAACGGAAATCATTGAGGATGATAGTGAAGCTAAAATAGATGTAGAAGAGCTGATCGTGGTAGAGGATGTTATGATAACCCTATCTAATGAGGGATACATAAAGAGAGTTCCTATGAAATCCTATAACCGTTCTAACACTAATATAGAGGATATAGAGTATAGAGAGGGAGATTTTAATACATATTTGCTACAAGCAAATACTAAGGAAACTTTAATGATTTTTACTGATGGTGGTAATATGTATCAGCTAAGAGGAGATTTGGTGCCGGAATATAAGTGGAAGGAAAAAGGGGAAAGGCTTGATACCCTTATTAGGGGAATAGATTTTGCAAAAGAAAAAATTATTGCTACTTTTTCCATGGAAAACTTATATGATCACAAGGAACTTATGTTTTTAACTAACAAAGGGAATATAAAGAAAACAGATTTAAGCGGATTTGTTACCAATTATACTAAATTATCGGCTTTAAGATTAAGAGAAAACGAAAAACTTTTTGATGTTAAGTTAATAGAAAAACAAAGGCAAGAAAGTTTTATTAGAGTACAGACTAAAGCAGGCCTAGAATTTTCTGTAGAAGAGCCTATACTTGAAGTTGTTCCTAGAAATATAATGGGCACTCAGTTATTTAACCTTGCATCAGAGGATGAAGTGGTCAAAATAGATTTCACTGAGGACTATGATTATAAAGAATTTAATATTAGTATAAATGCAAAGGGAGCAATAAAAATATCCAGTAAAAAAACCAGTGCGGGCTTATGCGCCTATACTAAGTCCACAGCTACATTGCTTATATTTACGGAAAAAGGCATAGTTCACAAATTGCCTAGCTATATGATTCAGAATGCTGATAAGAAAGGTGTATATATTAATACATTATTAGATAATTTTAATACTGAGGATAAGATAGTAGACCTTGTCTCCGTTGATAATTTTAGTGAGGAATTCAGCGTATATTTCTTTACAAAGAAAGGGTTTACAAAACGAACCAAGCTTTGTGAACTAGAAGGAGAGTTTTTCAGAACTACGGTTTATAAGCTGAAGACTGAAGACGATAAGCTAAAAGCTGTAAAAATCAGTAAAAACAATGTAGATGAAGATGTATTAATGGTTACAAAAAAGGCAATGTGTATAAGATTTAATGTAAATAGTATTAATTTTATGGGGAAAGTTGCATCTGGAGTAACGGGAATAAGCTTAAAAGATGATGATGAAGTTATATTCGTAGATTTAGTAAAGTCAGTAACGAAAAATATAGATAATAATAGTGAGGTAGTTGTAACTTTTGACGAAAACTTAAGTTTAACAGTTAGCTCCTTTAAAGGTGAAAAAAAGATTATAAGACTTGATGACATAAGTGTCCAAAATAGAGCAGGTAGGGGTAAAAATTTAACTAACGCTCTCATAGATGATTATGTAGAGGATGTTATTTTAAAGTAAAAATATAAAAAAAGACATGCAACTAAAAGTTAAATAAAACTTAATTTTAGCATGTCTTCTTTTTATAAAAATAAAAAATAAAGGTGATTATATGGAGAAAATAATATTAAAAAATGGGATAAAATTATTATACAAGAAGGCGGAAAATAATTTAACCTCCTTTACAATAGGGTTTAATGCAGGTGCAAATGCAGAGGACAAGGATAGTTTAGGAATTGCTCACGTGGTAGAACATATGCTTTTTAAGGGGACAAACTCCCGAAGTGAATATGAAATAAATAAATTATGCGATGACACCTTTGGATTTTGTAATGCTATGACAAACTATCCTTATGTAGTATATTACGGCACTACCTTAGATGAAGACTTTGAAAAAGGGTTTGAAATTTACTCTGACATTCTTTTAAAGCCTTCCTTTCCAGTTCATGGATTTAAAGAGGAAATAGAAGTGATAAGTGCTGAATTAAAAGAATGGAAGGATGATCTTTACCAATTTTGCGAAGATTCTATGCTCTACAATGGATTTAAGAGACGGAGAATAAAAAATTTAATTATAGGCACAGAAGAGAGCATTCGTGCTATTACTATAGAACAAATTAGGAATTTTTATAATAAGTATTACACCCCAGAAAATTGCGTAGTAAGCGTAGTGTCTTCACTGAGTCTTAACAAAATTTTAGACATAGTTGAGAAGTATCTTAGTAATTTTAACGAAGAGTCAGCTGTTAAGAATCCGAAGATAAAAGAAAAGCCAGAGTGCGTATATGAAAATAATAAACCAGGCACTTATCTGCAATATAGAGATGATATGCAAGGTGCAAAAATTCAATACTGCTTTCCAATACATGATTTAAATGCTAGGGAAATCAGTGCCTTAAAGCTATTTAATTTAGTTTTCGGAGAAGGTACAAGTGGTATTTTATATGATGAAATCAGAACTAAGAGAGGACTTGTCTATGATATAGGTAGCAAAATTAAGAATGAAACAGGAATAAAGCTCTTTACCATCACCCTTGGCACTTCCTACGAAAATGTGGATAAAACCATTGAAATTATTAATAATGAAATAGAAAAAGTCAAAGAACTTAGGGGTTTTTTTCATGAGCAGTGCATTTTAAAACTATGTAAAAGTTACAAGCTAAGAAGAATGCTAGCCATAGAGAAGTCTATTCAACTCAGCATGAGCTTATGTGTATATGAGATAATGAATGGAGATGGCTTTGGAATTTTTTCGGAGTTTGAAAACATGGAAAACATTAAAGAAGAGGAAATAATAAGAGTAGTAAATAAAGTTTTAGTAAATCCTACTATACAAGTGCTTATGCCAAACATTCCAGCACCATAGTTATAATTTTAAGGTATTTTTATTTATATTAAAATAATAGGAGTGATTTTATGGATAAATTACTATTTGGTATCTCTGGATTACCAATAGGGGATAATAATACTAAGTTTACTTACAAAACGGCAATTCCTTATCTTAAAAGTATAGGTCTTGATGCAATGGAACTTCCCTTTGTTCGGTCAGTAAACATTACTGACAAAAATAAAACTGAGGTTTTAAACTCAAAAAACGAAAATGACTTCTACTTATCAGCACATGGATCTTATTATATTAATTTAAATGCAGACGAATTAGAGAAACAAGATAAGTCTATGGAGAGAATTATAAAAGGAGCGGAAGGGCTTTTGAAAGTTAATGGGAAGAGTTTGATTTTTCATCCTGGTTTTTACTTGAAAGATTCTAGAGAAGAAACTTTTAATACTATAAAAAACAATCTTTCAAAACTACCTGACTTAGGTGTGAATTATAGATTAGAGACTACGGGCAAGGGAACTCAGTTTGGTTCTATTGAGGAGTTAGTTGCACTATGTAAGGATATTCCTCTTTGTAAGCTATGCGTTGATTTCTCTCATATTCATGCCAGGAATAATGGGTCTCTTAAAAATTATGAAGCTTTTGCTAGTTTACTTAAGTACATAGGTGATAATTTAGGTGAGACTGCTCTTCAAGATATGCATATTCATATGTCAGGTATCCATTATAGTGAAAAGGGTGAAAAGAACCATTTACCTTTTGAAGAAAGTGACTTTGATTATAAATCCTGTTTAAAAGCCTTTAAAGATTTTAATATTAAAGGCTGTGTTATTTGTGAAAGTCCACTTTTAGAGAAAGATGCTCTTTTACTAAAAGCATATTATGAAAGCTTGTAACATAATTTTTAGGGAAGTGGTAATAAAATTAATTGAATATAAAGCTAATTGAGTAGGAGATAAATATGGACAAAAAGTGGTTACTAAGAAATACATCTAAAGACATTAAGTCTTTAGCTAAAAGCTCAGGAGTAAGTGAGGTTGTAGCTAAGATTTTAGTTAATAGAGGAATTGATAATGAAATAGACGTAAAAAAGTTTATGAGAGCTAGTATAGAAGATTTGTATGATCCATTCTTAATGAAAAATATGGAAAGAGCCATAGAGTTAATTAAGGTAGCTATATACAACAATGAAAAGATTGTTGTATATGGAGATTACGATGCAGATGGAGTTACTAGTACTGTTATAATGTATAAAGCATTAAAACACTGTGGTGCACAGGTGGAGTACTATGTTCCGGATAGGGAACATGAGGGTTATGGTGTAAATAGTGATAGAATAAGAAAGCTGAAGGTGCAGGGATTTACTGTGGTTTTAACCTGTGATAATGGAATTGCAGCGTTAGAGCAGGTTAAGCTAGCAAAGGAGCTAGGAATGACGGTTATAATCACAGATCACCATGAGTTGTCATTCGAAGAGGATGATGCAGGCAACAGAACTTTTAACATTCCAATGGCAGATGCTGTTATAAACCCAAAGCAGAAAGATTGCAACTATCCTTTTAAACATTTGTGTGGTGCAGGAATTGCTCTAAAATTTGTACAAGCGCTATATATGAAACTTGGAATTAATATGGAGTTTGCATGGCAATTTATAGAGATAGCCGGAATAGGTACTATCTGTGATGTGGTAGATTTGACTTCTGAGAATAGAATAATTGCTAAAAATGCTTTAGCAATGTTAACTAATACAAAAAACCTTGGATTAAAGTGTTTAAAAGAAATTTTAACCATTAGTGAGAAAGAAATAAAATCTTACCATGTTGGATTTCAGATCGGTCCCTGTATAAATGCTACAGGAAGACTGGAGACCGCAGCGCTTTCAGTTGAACTACTTATATGTGAAGAGGAAAGCAGGGCAAAGGAACTGGCTAAAATATTATATGATCTTAATAAAAAAAGACAGGAAATGACAACGGAGAATGTAGAAGAAGTAATAGAATTAATACAGCATTCTACCTTTAAAAATGATAAAGTATTAGTAATTTATAAAGAGAATATTCATGAGAGTATAGCTGGGATTGTAGCAGGGCGTGTTAGAGAGGCTTTCAATGTGCCAACAATAATATTAACTAAAGGCAAAGACAATCCTAAAGGTTCAGCAAGGTCTATTGACGAATACAACTTATTTGAAGAGTTAATAAAATGTGAAGAGTTACTAGAAAAATTCGGAGGTCATCCAATGGCTGCAGGTCTTTCTATAAAAGAAGAAAATATAGAAAAATTAAGAGCGAAATTAAATCTTATTTGCAAGTTAACGGATGAAGATATTGTGCCTAAAGTAAGAATAGATGAAAGAATGCCTTTAAATAAAATAAATTATGACATAATTAAAGAGTTAGAACTCTTGGAGCCCTTTGGTAAAGGTAATCCATCTCCACTACTGGCTGAAAAAAATATTTCTGTTTTAAGAATAGATATCCTAGGAAAGGATGCTAATACATTAAAAGTAAAATTTTTAATGCCAGAAGGAAATAAGACAATCGATGGAATTTGTTTTAATAGAGTGGAAGAATTTATAGAGCTATTAAAAGATAAATATGGAGAAGAGCATATGAGCTATTGTGCAAAGCCTAGAGGTATGAAACTAGATTTAATTTTTTCACCTCAAGTTAACGAATACAATGGGTATAAATCCATTCAACTGAAAATTTTAGACTTTAAGCATAGCTAAATTTATAGAGGCATATAGACCTAGGTCTATATGCCTCTACTATATTAATACTAAAATTATAAGTTTCTTTCGTATTGTTCTACCATCGTTTTAACCATTTGTCCACCAACAGAACCGCATTGTCTTGAAGTTAAGTCACCATTATATCCTTCACTTAAGTTAACCCCAACCTCCTGAGCAGCTTCCATTTTAAATCTGTTTAAACCTTCTCTAGCTTGTGGTACTAATGTTCTGTTTGCCATTTTCACATCACTCCTTTTGTATTTTATTTTGTTATGGTAGTATTTTGCGCAGAAATACGAAAAATATAATAGAATAATGGAGGAAAATAAGGCAAGTACATCATGTTAAATTAGAAATTGTAAGTACATAATACACTTAACAATACAAGAAATAATTACATTAATTTTAATGAAAACAATAGAATTAAGAGGTATATACTAAATATACCCCTTAATTAATTTAAACTTTTAAATTATAGGTTTTTTTCGTATGATTCTACCATTTTTTTAACCATTTGGCCACCTACAGAACCGTTTTGTCTAGAAGTAAGATCGCCATTATATCCTTGTGATAAATTGACTCCAACTTCCTTTGCAGCTTCCATTTTAAATTTGTTTAAACCTTCTCTAGCTTGTGGTACTAATGTTCTGTTTCTGCTTGCCATCTTTAACTACCTCCTTTTAATTTGTAATTGTTTTA
>CALJTN010000190.1 GCA_937976175.1 uncultured Clostridiaceae bacterium
AGTTAAAGAGCTTGCATCAATACCACCAAGAGATGTTCTTATTGCAAAATTACTTGGAAGCTTCAAAGCTCCATTATCAAATCTTGCATACTTATTGAACTCAATTAAAGAGCAAAAGGAATCAGCTGAATAATATTTTTAATATTAGGATGAGATACATAGCAAATAACTTTAATTGATTTAATTATGCCTTATATTAAGGTGAATACAAAAAATTACATGAAAAAAATTCGGAGGTGCATTTATAATGACAAGAGAAGAAATAATTCAAGCTATAAAAGAAATGAGCGTTTTAGATTTAAATGAACTAGTAAAAGCTTGCGAAGAGGAATTTGGCGTAAGTGCTGCAGCACCAGTTGCAGTTGCAGGAGCTGCTACAGCTGCTGTTGAAGAAAAAACTGAGTTCGACGTTGTTTTAACTAGTGCAGGAGCTAACAAAATTAAAGTTATTAAAGTTGTTAGAGAATTAACTGGATTAGGACTAAAAGAAGCTAAAGATATAGTTGATGGAGCTCCTAAAACATTAAAAGAAGGTATAACTAAAGAAGATGCAGAAAGCATAAAAGCTAAATTAGAAGAAGCTGGTGCTGGAGTAGAAGTAAAATAATTTCAATATAAAAGAGGGGTGCTTTTACATAAGAGTGCCCTTTTTTTAAAATGTTATGTTGACATAAAAATGTAATTATGATAATATAGCATAATGCACTGAAAATTAGTAAATAACATTAATAAATGTAATTACTAACGAATGTGAATTAAATTAACAGAGTTGGTTATAATAACATGATGAAAATGTGTGAATCCAGAAACACAAGGTCCTAGGGGAAAGTGTGTTTTTGGTTATTTTAGTTTATGCAAGGGGTGAAAGCTGATGGTACATCCTGTCCAATTAGGTAAAAGAACAAGAATGAGTTTTTCAAAAATAAGGGAAGTAACTGACATGCCAAGTTTAATTGAGATACAATTAAACTCTTATGATTGGTTTTTAGAAGAAGGGCTTCAAGAGGTTTTTGACGATATAAATCCGATCCAAGATTATACTGGGAATCTTGTTCTAGAGTTTGTAGGATACAAACTTGATACAGACAATATTAAATATTCTGTAGAGCAATGTAAGGAAAGAGATACAACTTACGCGGCGCCGTTAAAGGTTAAGGTTAGATTGCGTAATAATGAAACTGGTGAAATCAAAGAGCAAGAAGTCTTTATGGGAGATTTCCCTCTAATGACAGAGCAAGGGACATTTGTTATTAACGGAGCAGAAAGAGTTATAGTAAGTCAGTTGGTTAGATCGCCAGGGGTTTACTACAATTATTCCGTTGATAAAACAGGGAAAAAACTTTATTCCTCAACAGTAATTCCAAACAGGGGAGCATGGCTTGAGTACGAAACAGATTCTAATGACATCGTATATATCAGGATTGATAAGACTAGAAAACTACCTATAAGTATTTTGGCGAGAGCGATGATGGATAATGGTAGTGACTTAGACTTGCTTCAATTATTAGGTGAAGAAGAAAGATTAAAAGCCACCATAGAAAAAGACAATACTAAAACAAGAGAAGAAGCGTTAATAGAAATATATAAGAGGTTAAGGCCGGGCGAACCACCTACAGTAGATAGTGCTGTATCTCTTATTGATTCACTATTCTTCGATGCTAAAAGATATGACCTGTCAAGAGTTGGTAGGTATAAATTTAATAAGAAGTTATCAATTAACCATAGAATTGCAAACCAGATTTCTGCTGAGAATATTGTTAATCCGATAACTGGAGAAGTTATAGTTGAAAAAGATCAAAAGATAGATAGAGAGACCGCTCTAGAGATTCAAGACTTAGGAATTAACGTAGTAGATCTTCAAGTAGAGGATAAAGTAATAAGAGTTATAGGAAATAACTTTGTTAACATACATAAAGTAGTTAAGTTTGATATTTCTGATCTTAACATTAGAGAAATGGTTCACTATCCAACCTTGAAAGAAATATTAGATAATTATAATGATGAAGAATCAATCAAAGAACAAATAAAAATTAATAAAACTAGATTAATACCAAAACATATAATTAAAGATGATATGTATGCTACAGTGAGCTACGAGTTAGGACTAACTTACGATATTGGTTATATTGATGATATTGATCATTTAGGGAATAGAAGAATTAGATCTGTAGGAGAACTTTTACAGAATCAGTTTAGAATAGGTTTGTCTAGAATGGAAAGAGTTGTCAAGGAAAGAATGACAATTCAAGATCAAGAGGGAATAACACCTCAAGCTCTTATAAACATAAGGCCTGTGGCTGCAGCTATTAAAGAGTTTTTTGGAAGTTCACAGCTTTCTCAATTCATGGATCAAACAAATCCATTATCAGAACTTACAAATAAAAGAAGATTATCTGCACTAGGACCAGGTGGACTTTCGAGAGAAAGAGCCGGCTTTGAGGTTAGAGACGTTCATTACTCTCATTATGGTAGGATGTGTCCTATAGAAACGCCGGAAGGACCTAATATAGGACTTATTAACTCACTTGCAAGTTACGCTAAAGTGAATGAATATGGATTTATTGAAACTCCATATAGAGTTGTTGATAAGAAAACATCAGTAGTCACAGAAAAGATTGTATATATGACTGCAGATGAAGAGGATGCATATTTAGTAGCGCAGGCTAGTGAGCCAATTAGTGAAAATGGAACTTTTGTAGATAAGAAAGTAACTGTAAGAGCTAAGCACGAAGTAATGGTTGTTCCAAAAGAAGAAGTTGATCTGATGGATATATCACCAAGACAGATAGTTTCTGTTGCTACAGCAATGATTCCCTTCCTTGAAAATGATGATGCCAGTCGTGCGCTGATGGGTTCTAACATGCAACGTCAAGCAGTACCACTACTGAAGACACAAGCACCTATTGTTGGTACTGGAATAGAATTCAAAGCAGCGGTAGACTCTGGAGTTCTTCCAAAGGCAAAAAATGCTGGTGTAGTTGAGTATGTAAGTGCCAACGAAATTAAGGTTAGAAGAGATTCAGATAATGAATTGGATGTTTATAAAATTCTGAAGTTTAAAAGATCAAATCAAGGTACGTGTATAAATCAAAAACCTATAGTTAGCAAAGGCGAAAAAGTTGAAGTAAATACTGTTTTAGCAGATGGACCATCAACAGACCTTGGAGAAATAGCTTTAGGTAAGAATATTCGTATTGGGTTTGTAACTTGGGAAGGTTATAACTACGAGGATGCAATGTTAATATCTGAAGAACTTGTTCGTGATGATATATTTACTTCAGTTCATATTGAAGAATACGAATCAGAAGCAAGGGACACTAAGCTAGGACCAGAAGAAATAACTAGAGATATTCCTAACGTTGGAGAAGAAGCGCTAAAAGACATAGATGACCGTGGAATAATAAGAATAGGTGCTGAAGTAAGATCAGGAGATATCCTAGTAGGAAAAGTAACACCTAAGGGAGAGACAGAACTTACAGCAGAGGAAAGACTATTAAGAGCTATATTTGGTGAAAAGGCAAGAGAAGTAAGAGACACCTCACTTAGAGTACCACATGGCGAAGCTGGAATAATAGTTGACGTTAAAGTGTTCACTAGGGAAAATGGTGATGAACTTCCACCAGGTGTAAATCAACTAGTTAGATGTTATATAGCTCAAAAGAGAAAGATATCCGTAGGAGATAAGATGGCAGGTAGACACGGTAATAAAGGGGTTATCTCTAGAGTATTACCGGTAGAAGATATGCCGTTCTTACCTGATGGAAGATCACTTCAAATATGTTTAAATCCACTAGGGGTTCCGTCTCGTATGAACATAGGTCAGGTATTAGAAGTTCATTTAGGATGGGCAGCCAGTGAACTAGGTTGGCATATTGCAACTCCAGTATTTGATGGTGCGCTTGAAGAAGAAATTGAAGCGTGTTTAGAAAAGGCTGGATATAATTCAGATGGGAAAACTGACTTATATGATGGAAGAACAGGGGAAGCGTTTGATAACAGAGTTACTGTTGGATATATGTATATCTTAAAGTTACATCATTTAGTAGACGACAAGATACATGCTAGATCCACAGGACCTTATTCTCTAGTAACACAACAACCATTGGGTGGAAAAGCACAATTTGGTGGTCAGAGATTTGGAGAAATGGAAGTTTGGGCACTTGAAGCTTACGGTTCGGCTCATACTCTACAAGAGATTTTAACTGTTAAGTCTGATGATGTTGTAGGTAGAGTTAAAACTTATGAAGCAATAGTAAAAGGCGAAAACATTCCAGAACCTGGTGTACCAGAATCTTTCAAAGTTCTTATAAAGGAATTACAAGCATTGTGTCTAAATGTTAAAGTTCTTACTGATGAATTAGAAGAAATTAAACTAAAGGAATCAGTAGATGATGAAATTGAAGATTTAAATTTAAATGTTAACATAGAAGGTTCAGAGGATATAATTCCAGAAGCACCAATGGAAGAGTACATTGAACTTATCGATGATGAAGAAGAAGTAGACATTGATATAAATTACGATGAAATACCGTTAGAAGAGTTTGCAGAGGACTTAGAATTAAATGATTTTAACGATGAACATTAATATGAAGGGAGGATGTACCCTTGTTTGAATTTAATAATTTTGATGCTATTCAAATAGGATTAGCGTCACCAGAACAAATCAGAGAATGGTCAAAGGGTGAAGTTAAGAAGCCTGAAACTATAAACTATAGAACTTTAAAACCAGAAAGAGATGGACTCTTTTGTGAAAGAATATTTGGACCAATTAAAGATTGGGAATGTCACTGTGGAAAATATAAGAGAGTAAGATATAAGGGAATAGTTTGTGATAGATGTGGCGTTGAGGTTACAAAAGCTAAAGTAAGACGTGAAAGAATGGGGCATATTGAACTTGCTGCCCCAGTATCTCACATTTGGTATTTTAAAGGAATACCTTCTCGTATGGGACTTATTTTAGATATGTCACCTAGGTCGCTAGAGAAAATTCTTTATTTTGCTTCTTATGTAGTATTAGATCCAAAAGAAACATCACTACTTAAAAAACAAATACTTAGTGAAAAAGAATATAGAGAAGCTATTGATAAGTTTGGCGAGGATAGTTTTGTAGCTGGTATGGGAGCAGAATCTGTAAAAGTGCTTCTACAAGACATAAACTTAGAAGAACTATCTAAGGAATTGAAAGAAGACTTAAAAACAAGCTCAGGGCAAAAAAGAATTAGAAGCATAAGAAGACTAGATGTGTCAGAATCATTTAGAAAATCTAAAAATAAGCCTGAATGGATGATAATTGATGTAATTCCAGTAATACCTCCTGATTTAAGACCTATGGTACAATTAGATGGAGGCAGGTTTGCTACTTCTGATTTAAATGACTTGTATAGAAGAGTGATAAATAGAAATAATAGATTAAAAAAACTTCTAGATTTAGGTGCTCCGGATATAATAGTTAGAAATGAAAAGAGAATGCTTCAGGAAGCTGTAGATGCATTAATTGATAATGGACGACGCGGAAGACCGGTTACAGGTCCAGGAAATAGACCTTTAAAATCTCTATCTGACATGTTAAAAGGAAAGCAAGGAAGATTTAGACAAAACTTACTTGGAAAACGTGTTGACTACTCAGGCCGTTCCGTTATAGTTGTTGGACCGGAACTGAAAATGTATCAATGTGGTCTTCCGAAAGAAATGGCTTTAGAACTATTTAAGCCTTTTGTTATGAAAAAACTAGTTGGAAGTGGAGTAGCTCATAATATTAAGAGCGCTAAGAGAATGGTAGAGAGAGTTATGCCTCAGGTATGGGATGTACTTGAAGAAGTAATATCTGATCATCCTGTGTTATTAAATCGTGCGCCTACACTTCATAGATTGGGAATTCAAGCTTTCCAACCTGTGCTAGTTGAGGGAAGAGCAATTAAATTACATCCACTTGTATGTACAGCATATAATGCTGACTTTGATGGAGATCAAATGGCGGTACACGTTCCACTATCTGTTGAAGCTCAAGCTGAATCAAGATTTTTAATGCTGGCTGCACATAATATTATGAAACCTTCAGATGGAAAAGCAGTATGTGTGCCTACTCAAGACATGGTCTTAGGTGCTTATTATTTAACTATTGATAAAGAGGGTGCTAAGGGTGAGGGGAGAGAATTCTCATCACCAGATGAAGTACTAATGGCTTATGCAGTAAAGGATATCGATATTCATGCTAAAATTAAAGTTAAGGTATCTGGAGTGGTTAAAGGTATTAAGATGACTCAAATTGTAGAAACTACTCCAGGAAAGTTAATATTTAATGAAACTATACCTCAGGATTTAGGCTTTATTGATAGAAGTATACCTGGCAATGAACTTAAATATGAAATAGACTTCTTGATAAGCAAAAATAATCTTGGTACTGTTATCGATAAATGCTATTTAAAATATGGACCTTCAGAAACTTCTAAGATGTTAGACTTAATAAAGGCTAAAGGATATCACTATTCAACAATTGGAGCAATTACTGTTGCTACATCTGATATGGTGGTTCCAGAGGCTAAAAAAGCACTGCTAGCAGATGCGGATGAAACTGTTGATAAAATTGAGAAGATGTATCGAAGAGGATTTATATCAGAGGATGAAAGATATGAAAGAGTAATAGAAAAGTGGACTAAGACTACAGAAGATGTAGCAAATGCACTAATGGATAGTTTGGATAAATTTAATCCTATATTCATGATGGCGGATTCAGGTGCCAGAGGATCTAAGAGTCAGATCAAGCAATTAGCAGGTATGAGAGGTCTTATGGCTAATCCATCTGGTAAGATAATTGAATTGCCTATTAGAGCATCTTTTAGAGATGGACTAAACGTACTAGAGTACTTTATTTCAACTCATGGAGCTAGAAAAGGTAATGCAGACACGGCTCTTAAAACAGCTGACTCTGGATATTTAACAAGAAGGCTAGTTGATGTATGTCAAGATGTTATAGTAAGGCACGAAGATTGTGGAGCAACTGAAGGTTTTGATGTTTCAGAAATTCGTGAAGGTAGCGAAGTAATTGAACAGTTAGTTGAAAGACTTACTGGTAGATATTCTGCTGAGGATATTATTCATCCGAAAACAGGAGAGATAATAGTGCCTAAGGATCAATATATGGATATTAAAGTGGCAGAAGATGTTCAAAAGTCTGGTGTAAAGAAGGTTAAGATTAGATCGGTATTCACATGTAGAGCTAAAATTGGAGTTTGTGCAAAATGTTATGGAATGAACATGGCAACTTCGCAAAAGATCAACATTGGAGAAGCTGTAGGTATAATCGCAGCTCAGTCTATAGGGGAACCGGGAACACAGCTTACAATGAGAACATTCCATACAGGTGGAGTAGCAGGATCAGATATAACTCAAGGTCTTCCAAGGGTTGAGGAGTTATTTGAAGCTAGAAAACCAAAGGGTCTGGCCATAGTAAGTGATGTATGCGGTACTGTTAAAGTGGAAGATACAAAGAGAAAGAGAGTTGTTATTGTAATTGGCGATTCTGGAGAAGAGTTTAGTTATGACATACCTTTTGGATCAAGATTAAAGGTTGTAAATGGTGATAGAATTGAGGCTGGAGATGAAATAATTGAAGGATCAGTTAATCCACATGACATCCTAAGAATTAAAGGTGTTAATGGAGTTAAAAACTACCTTTCATCAGAGGTACAGAAAGTTTATAGACTTCAAGGTGTTGATATCAATGATAAGCATTTAGAAGTTGTTGTGAGACAGATGACAAGAAAAGTGAAGGTTGAGGAATCTGGAGATACTGAATTACTTCCGGGCAATTTAGTGGATATATTTGCATTTGAAGAAGCTAATGCAAAAATTGAGGCTGAAGGTGGCGCACCTGCTGAAGGTAAAATTTCTCTGCTAGGTATAACAAAGGCAGCACTTGCAACAGAATCATTCTTATCAGCAGCGTCATTCCAGGAAACAACAAGAGTACTTACTGATGCAGCAATTAAGGGTAAAATTGATCCATTGCTTGGATTAAAAGAGAATGTAATAATTGGTAAGCTTATACCAGCAGGTACTGGTATGACAAGATATAGAACCATAAAGATTAATACAGAAGATGAAGAAAAGGTAGAAATCGAAAATGATTTAGAAGTATAAGGCTTAACTAGTTGACAGTGTGCTACTAAAATGATAAAATACACCTTGTGTGTGATTTTAATCGGGTAGATACATCTTAATTAGATAAATCTTGCGATTATAATTATGAGGGAGGATAGATATGGTAAGTAAAATTGTAGGTCAGAAGGTAGTTGGTGTTAAACAAACTCTAAAAGCCTTGAAAAACAGTCAGGGTAAAACTTTGTATATAGCAAAGGATGCTGATAGTAGTATCACTGAACCTATTTTAAAACTAGCCAAGAATAATTCCCTACAAATAGTATTTGTAGACACAATGAAAGAACTAGGTAATCTTTGTGCTATAGATGTTGCAAGTGCAACAGCGTTGCTTCTAGAAGATTAAACTAATGCTAGTAACTAAAAAATATAGATATATCCGTGTAGTAACATAAACAATGAGTTATGTTATATTACATTGATATAAATGAAGATCAGCTTATAAAATGAGGAGGTGAAACCATGCCAACTATTAACCAATTAGTAAGAAAAGGCAGAAAGACATTAGCAACAAAGTCAACTGCACCAGCATTAAAAGAGTGTCCACAAAAAAGAGGTGTTTGTACAGTAGTTAAAACAACAACTCCTAAAAAGCCAAACTCAGCATTAAGAAAAGTAGCAAGAGTTAGACTTACAAATGGATTCGAAGTTAGTGCTTATATCCCAGGTGTAGGCCACAACTTACAAGAACACAGTGTTGTACTTATAAGAGGTGGAAAAGTTAAGGATTTACCAGGAGTTAGATACCATATAATCAGAGGAACATTAGACTCTTCTGGAGTAGCTAACAGACTACAAAGTAGATCTAAATACGGTGCTAAGAGACCAAAGAAAAAATAATGCTTTGAGTTAAGGTGCAATGTCTTCAGCATTTATATATATGATAATTTATATATTTACATACATTTGCAGGAGTACAGAGCGCTTTGCGGTAGAGATGCCGAGTACCTATGAGTTAATTTAAATTGTTAAGGAGGGAAGTAAAGTGCCAAGAAAAGGATATATTGCAAAAAGAGATGTATTACCAGATCCTATGTACAACAGCAAAGTTGTTACAAAGTTAATAAACAATGTAATGGAAGATGGTAAAAGAGGAGTAGCACAAAAAATATGCTATGAGGCTTTTGACATAATTAGAGAAAAAACTGGTAAAGACCCTTTAGAGGTGTTTGAAACAGCATTAGCTAATATCATGCCATTACTTGAAGTAAAAGCTAGAAGAATAGGTGGAGCTAACTATCAAGTACCTATCGAAGTTAGACCTGAGAGAAGACAGACATTAGGACTAAGATGGTTACTTATTGCTACAGATAAAAGAGGAGAGAAGTATGCAAGAGAAAAACTTGCTAACGAGTTAATCGAAGCTTCAAACAACACTGGATCTGCAGTAAAGAAGAGAGAAGATACTCATAAGATGGCTGAAGCTAATAAGGCTTTTGCACATTACAGATATTAATAACAAAACTGTTTTGGCTTTGCCAAAACAGTTTTGTCAAATTTAAAATCACTCGTTGAGAGGAGGAATAATAGTGGCTAGAGAATATTCTTTAGATAAATTTCGTAATATAGGTATTATGGCTCATATCGATGCTGGTAAAACAACAACCACTGAGCGTATATTATTCTATACAGGAAAAACACATAAACTTGGTGAGGTTCATGAAGGTGGAGCTACCATGGATTGGATGGTACAAGAGCAAGAAAGAGGTATAACAATAACATCTGCAGCTACAACTTGTTTTTGGAAAGATCATAATATAAATATCATTGATACACCAGGACACGTAGATTTTACAGTTGAAGTTGAAAGATCTTTGAGAGTTCTTGATGGTGCGGTTTCTGTATTCTGTGCAAAGGGTGGCGTTGAACCACAATCTGAAACAGTGTGGAGACAAGCCAATAAGTATGAAGTTCCAAGAATGGCATATGTTAACAAAATGGATATAATGGGTGCAGATTTCTATAGAGTTGTAGGAATGTTGAGGGATAGACTTCATGCTAATGCAGTTCCAATACAACTTCCAATAGGAAGTGAAGATGTATTCCTAGGTATTATAGATTTAATTAGAAATGTTGCAAAAATCTATAAAGATGATTTAGGAACAGAAATAGAAGAAACAGAAATTCCAGAAAACATGAAAGACTTAACAGAAGAATATAGAGCAGCTATGGTTGAAGCAATAGCTGAACTAGATGAAGACCTTATGATGAAATATCTTGATGGTGAAGAAATAAGTGAAGAAGAATTAAAAGCTGCATTAAGAATAGGTGTATGTAAAAATGAAATAGTACCTGTAATTTGTGGTTCTTCATACAAAAACAAAGGTGTTCAAATGATGATAGATGCGGTTATAGATTATATGCCGTCACCATTAGATATACCAGCTACTAAAGGATATGATGTTGATACCAAGGAAGAAATGGAAAGACACCCTAATGATGATGAGCCAATGTCAGCATTAGCATTTAAAATTGCTACAGACCCTTTTGTTGGTAGACTTGCGTTTACAAGAGTTTACTCAGGCGTGATGAAAAGTGGTACATATGTATTAAATGCTAACAAAGGTAAAAAAGAAAGAGTTGGTAGACTAGTTAAAATGCATGCTAACCATAGAGAAGAAGTTGAAGAATTACGTGCAGGAGAACTAGGCGCAATAATTGGTCTTAAAATGACAACTACTGGAGAAACTTTATGTGATGAAGAACATCCAATATTGCTTGAAAGCATGGAGTTCCCAGAACCAGTTATTTCTGTAGCTATTGAACCTAAAACAAAGGCTAGTCAAGAAAAAATGGGTATTGCACTTTCAAAACTTGCAGAAGAAGATCCAACTTTTAAAACTTTTACTGACCAAGAAACGGGTCAAACAATAATTGCTGGTATGGGAGAGCTTCATTTAGAAATTATTGTTGATAGATTAACAAGAGAATTTAAAGTTGAATGTAATGTAGGTAAGCCACAAGTTGCATATAAGGAAACAATACGAAAAGGAGTTAAGGCAGAAGGTAAATTTGTTAGACAATCAGGAGGCCGTGGACAATATGGTCACTGTTGGATAGAATTAATACCGACTACAGAACCTTACTCATTCGAAAATGCTACTGTTGGTGGATCTATTCCAAGAGAGTTTATAGCTCCAATTGATAACGGAATTAGAGAAGCATCACAAAGCGGTATTCTTGGTGGTTACCCAGTTCTTAACTTTAAAGTTAAAGTAGTTGATGGATCATACCATGATGTTGACTCAAATGAAATGGCATTTAAGATTGCTGGTTCTATGGCATTCAAGAACGCTATGGCAAAAGCAGACCCAGTACTTTTAGAGCCGGTTATGAAGGTTGAAGTAACTGTACCAGAAGATTACATGGGAGACGTTATAGGTGACCTTAACTCAAGAAGAGGTAGAATAGAAGGAATGGATGCTGTAGCAGGCGCTCAAGTAATTAGAGCAATGGTTCCACTATCAGAAATGTTTGGATATTCTACTACACTTAGATCAAGAACTCAAGGTAGAGGAGTATACAGTATGGAATTTGCAGTATATGAAGCAACACCAAAGGGTATACAAGAACAAGTTATAGGGAATAAACAATAAGTAAAGCATTTAATAGGAACATATCTAA
>CALJTN010000191.1 GCA_937976175.1 uncultured Clostridiaceae bacterium
AACAAAAGAAAAAAATTTTTAGCAACTATTTTAGTCTTACTAATACTAGGGGTGCCAGGTTCTGTTTATGGTTATAATTCTTATAATTACAATAAACTTTATAACCAAGGTCAAGATAATATAACAAATGAAAAATATGATGAGGCTATCTCAAATTTTAATGCTACTTCTAAATATAGGAAAAAATTTAGTGAAGAAGTTAATAAGCAAATTAACTTAGCCAAGGATCTAAAACTGTCTAAAACTACATATGATGAAGCAGTAAAAAAAATAAATGATAAAAAGTATCTTGAAGCTATATCTATTTTTGAAAAGATAAAAAAAGACGATGACAAAAGATATAATCTTTCTAAATCAATGATTTCTGAGTGTAAAAATTTATACATTAATGATAATATAGATAATTCTAAAAAGGAAGCAGCAAATAAGAAGTATCTTGAGGGAATAAAATATCTAGATTTAGCACTTAAAGTGGATGCTAAAAATGAACAAGTCCTGAAATCAAAATCTGATTATACAAATTTATACATCATTGACAACATAGATAAAGCTAAAAAAGAAGCTACTAATAAAAGATATGAAGAAGGAATAAAATATTTGGCCTTAGCACTAAAGATGGATGCTAAAGCTGAAGAGGCATTAAAGTTAAAGGCTGAGTATTCTAAGGCTATTCAAGTTGCACAAGCAGTAAAAGAAGCTGCATCCAATGCTCAAAATGTTGCTTTAAGTAAACCCAATAACGCTACATCTTATTCTAATAACAGTACTACAGGTACACAAATTAAACTACCACCTAATATATCTATTGGACTACCAGGCTATAATTCTCCATATAATGTACCTCATGTATATGGAACAGCTGCTATCAAAAAAGAGTTTATAAAACTAGGCTTCGTATTTAATTCTGATACAACAGCTATATTCAATAAAGATGATATCAGAGTTGGTTTGGTAAACTCAGGTGGGTATTGGCAGCTCTCAACAGCAACGTGGAGAAATAACGCAGATGATTTATTTCTAGATTCTATGAGAATAATATTAGGTAACGAGATTGCAATAAATAATTTTGCTTATATTAATTATGCATTATCAATGCCAAGTACTACCCATACCACTCCATATGTGAAGACCTTTACTGAAAATAATGGTAATTCATTATATCTTTATATTTTCGTACCTAAATAATGATAAGGAAATCCCTTCTATTTTAGAATAGAGTACAGCATTTGTTGCATAATTATATTAAGGACATCGTTATAAAATACAATTTATGTATCTGCTTTTTCATGAAGGATTTTGAATATTAACTAAGGCCTAATTAATTATTTAAAAAATACATAGTAAAAGGTGCCACTCACGTGGCACCTAACATGTTTAATCATGATTACATTATGAATATTTCTTTCTTTATTATAGGTTGATTATAATAAAACATACGCCACTTTTCTAGTTTTATTTTATCTGATAAAAAGTCTGTTTCTTTTAAAGATTGGGTATTCATTAATAAAGATTCTGATGTATTAAATAAAAATAATCCATCTGCACCAGCACTATAAACCTCATAAGCCCTTGCTAAATATTGATGTGGAGATAAAAAAGTTTTATTAGACACGCTCTTTCCAGCTAAAGCATCATCCTCTTCTTTAGTTATATCCTTACCTGTAACATCCGCAGAAATTCCTATATAAAGCTCCACTTTTGACCCTTTAACCATATTTACATAGGTTTTTATATTAAAAAAATCATCTATATCAGTATTTGATGTCACTAGTCTATTAATTAGTCCTTCCTTAACCCACGTTTTAGGATCAAATCCATAGGCTTCTGGATTTTTATAAGGTATCCTTACTGTAATAGTTTTGTTTTTAGGTATCTCTTTCCTTATTTCTCTCATAAAACTATTCATAATTTTAATTCTATCTTTTGGATTAGTTTCACCACCAAACACTGTTGGATATCTACAAAAATCTAAAGTTATTCCATCTACGTTTTTAATAGCTACTGCTTCCTTTAAAACATTTTTTACGTAAGTTCTAAATTTAGGCGAACTATAACTCATTAAAAAGCTCCATTTTTGAAGACAATCCTTATAGTTATCATACATGGTTCCATTGAGAAATCCATATATTGCAGGATTATAGAACACATTCATTCTAAGAGAAGCATTCACCTTCACATCTTCTTTTTCTGCATATGCTGCTATTATTTCTAGTGGTGACTTTCCTGTTTTTAAAATATTTAATATGTTTTTTCTAGCTTCTTTATCGCCCTTTCTAAGTTGATTTTCATATTTACTCCAGTTAGAAAGTGCTTTACCACCAAACTTGCTATTATAGTTAAGCATGCCAGTTGTTCCTAAACACCAGTTTATTTCTCCAACATTCTTCTTTGCTAATGGTTGTACCATTTTACTATCAAAGGATTCTGCATCATAAAACTTTCCTGAAAAGAAGCCTGAGTATCCATCAAAATCATACATTATTCTCTTTCCCACTTTACCTTCATCTTTTTTAGTATATAAAGCTATTTCCTTATCAGTTAATCCTACAAATTTTACATAAGCAATTCTAACAGCTTGCGAATAATCTGGCGCTATAGTCAAACTATCCTCGTTAAAATTACGAATTATTGCTGACTTCTCAGTTATAATTTGATTTCCACGTTGTTCTTTATATTCCCCATATCTATGAGTTCCTATTAATTCATAACTTTCTTCACTATTTTGTTTTACTTTAATAGCTCCTGTATCTTCTTCATAGCCTACATACACCCTAAACCAGCCATTTAGCTTTAAAGGCACTATTAATGGTGCAACACCACTCCTACTCACAATCATAACTTTTTCATTACTGTCTCCATTATACTTGTACTTTAACACGCTCCAACCACATTGATTAATATCTTTCCCACGACTATCCTTCATTTTATCTAACTCATCGAAGATGTAAACTTTTCCTTCTTCTGCAGTTACGCTGTCTCCTGCATTTAGCATTATGCTTGAACCATATACTTTGCTATATGTATCATTAACTTTACTGCTCTGTGTAGAATTTAGACTTATAGTAGCTTGTCCTGATTCCTTTAAAGAAAAAGCTGATACTGATATCACTGTTGAAACTATGGGGACTGCTACACAATAAGCAATTATTCTTTTAAAATAGTTATTCATTAATGTTCTTCACTCCTTTGTAATTTTGTTAAAATATATTAGTGTTGATCTATTATCTTCATTCATTAGTTTCTTAAAAATCTACTCTGTAATTTTTTTAAAATATAAATAATAACTTCCAACCACTATCATGAGCCCCACCCCTGATGCTAGTTGGAAGTTCTTTCTTCCTAAAATTCTATTTGTTTTGAAAAATATACAACTTACCATTTCTAGCTTTCAAGAATTTTTCTCCTACAAATCCCCTTTGTCTAAGTATCTTTTTAATTTCATATAAGGTTCCAGCATGGCTTACAATAAGTATATTTTCACTTTTTTCGCTTAATATTATGTCTATAATTTCGTTTATTCTTTTTAAAGTTAGCTTTCTTCCTTCTGGTTGAGATGTATGATTTCTAATCCAAGCAAATCGATGAAGCAATGCCCAAACATGGTAAGGTATTGGGATTCTCATATTCAACAAAGCACTGGCTGGAATCTCCACTAATTTTTCTGTTATAATAGTTTCACCATGGTATATAGTTTTCGCAGTGGTAATAGCCCTACTCATACTACTACAATAACATGTATCCCATTCCTCATCAATAACCAGTTCATTTGGTATTACCTCTGACACATCGTACTTTTTCATATATTCATTATACTGCTTTGATGTCATAAACCTATTCTTTTTTAAATCTACTTTAAAGTGTCTTACTAACCCTATCCTCATATATTCTCTCCATTCAATCATATTAAAATTTGTTTTAGATAATTATGAAAATAAATATTTATGATTTATATTGTTAGCTTATTTTATTAATTTAAACTATGGATTTTAAATTTATAACATTGATCTACTTTAAATACCTGTTGTTTCTGTTAATCCTTTAGTTTATGTCCACTTGCACCTGCTTTATAGCTCCTTAAAAATAGTTTATAAAATTCATATATGGATTGTGAATTTTCAATCTCATTATTTATTTTTAATACTTCTGATGCAGCTTCTATTGTACATAAGTTCCCCTTTGTAGCGCCTCTTCTTAAATCATATTGAGATTTAAAATTTGGTTCTAAAGAAATCCTAGGTAATTTATCTAAATACTCACTTTTTCTAAGTATTTTACGAGCTTCTTTCCAAGTACCATCTATTAAAATAAACGCAGGAATTTTCCCTGTGTTTTTATATTCAACTTTTCTATGCTGTTCCTCTTCATTTTCTACTGGAAACAATAAATATGTTTCGCATCTCTCGTCATTTATGTTCCTAATCAACTGCTTTGCTTTCTTTGTTCTTTCCCAAAGGAAAATCTCCGTTGAATCTGGATTAATGAGCTTCAGTAGCCTTGCAGTATTTGAAGGTCTGTAAAATTCACGTTCAGTGGATAAAATCCAAAATTGTGCACTAGTTTTAATTTTAAGTGCTTTATCACAAATGCAATTTATTTCTGGTAATCCACAATTATTGCAACTGTCATACACACTTGTTATCTGTTTTACTCTATACTTATAATCCATATTTCCTCCAATTGTTCTAAATACAAATCTAAATTTCTTTCTTCTTATAAAATTTTATAATATAATAGCCTTTCAGTGTCTACTTCTTTATTATCTATAATTTCATATTTATTAAACTTACCTTCTAATTTAAAACCAAGTTTTTCAGCGCATCTCTTTGAACTAATATTTTCTGCTCTTACTGTTGCTCGTATTTTTGTATAAGTTTTATCAAACTTAATTAATTCAATTAAGTTATTTACTGC
>CALJTN010000192.1 GCA_937976175.1 uncultured Clostridiaceae bacterium
AGGTTATTTATCACTTCTAAGATATCCATTTACATCACCTCTCTCCCTCGTTACTGAATAACTGCTAAAACATCTCCTGTATTAACAGTAGCTCCTTTAGCTACATTTACTTCTAAAATAGTTCCATCATGGGGTGCCATAATTTCATTTTCCATCTTCATAGCTTCTAGTATAAATAGTACTTGTCCCTTTTTAACGCTATCACCTGAATTTACATTGACATTAAGCACATTTCCTGGCATAGGGCATTCTATTTTTTCCCCGCCTACAACTGTTTTTTTCACTTGAGCCTTAGGTGATGGCTGTGCTTTTTTTGGTGCGGCCTCTGTTACTGCTACCGGCGCTGGGCTACTGGCGAATTCTCCCTTAACCTCTTCGACCTCTACTTCATATGCAATTCCATTAACTTTTATATTATATTTTTTCATTTTTATTCCTCCTAACTATCCCTTAAAATTATTTCCAATTGCTGACATTCCATGTGCCCAATTATTATCTACTCTTTTAATGCTCTTTATTTTTAAATTTGACTCTGGTATATCTAAGTAAGCAGATAACGCTGCTGCTATTACTGCCACTACCTCTAAATCATCTTGAGGCTCCTCTTGCACTTCCTGTTCCTCTTCCTCTTCAATTATATCCAGCTTATGAGTCTGAATTTTCTTAGATCTAAAGTTTAAAACAAAACTTTGAAATTTAATTATATACTGTAGAATAACGAGCAAGGAAAAAACTATAATCATGGCTACGAGTGATGTATTTAATGCATCTAAAAATGTAAATTCCATCTATCCATTCCCCCTATATTAGTATACTTCCATGTTTCTTAGGGTACTTTACTTCTCTTTTACTATGAAGCATATCTATACTTGCAAAAATCCTCTGTTTTGTTTCTGAAGGCATAATAATATCATCAATAATACCCTTTTCTGCTGCTCTGTATGGGCTAGTTACTTCATCTATATACTTAGATATTATTTCTTGTTCTTTTAACTTAGGATTCTCAGCTTGTATAATTTCATCCTTATGTAAGGTTTTTATTAGAGTTTCTGGTTCTGTTACAGATATTTTAGCCGTTGGCCAAGCATATGAAATATCAAAGGCTAAGTCTTTACTTGCAAGAGCCAAATATCCTGCTCCATAGGCTGACCCTATAATTAGTGAAACTTTTGGAACTGTTGCTTCTACTAGTGCATATATCATCTTTGAGGCATGAAGGGATAATCCGTTTTGTTCTTCCTCTAAGCTAGCCACAAATCCATTAGTATCTACTATGCTTAATATAGAAATATTATAGCAATCGCATATCTTAACAAACCTACTAATCTTCTCTGTAATTCCAATATTCAAACCTACATGTTCTCTTTCAGCATTGGTAATTATACCAACAGTAACTCCATTTATTTTAGCTAAACAAGTAATAACACTTGGTTCCCATTTATTATTTAGTTCTATAACACTATCTTCATCAGCCAAAGCTTTCATTACCTCATAGGAGTTTCCCATTTCATTATTAACCATTTCGTTTAAGTTACTATTTAAAATATTTAAGTTAGGTATTTCTATATCCATTGGAGCAATTTCCACATTATTAGATGGAATATATCTAAGAATTTTTTTCACCATTGCAAATGCTTCTGCATCATTTGGTGCAATAATTTGAGTACTTCCGTTCTTACTACAATTAGTAGCGCTTGAATACATTTTAGCATCTATATACTTTTCTTCTTGCTGAGTAAGCTTTTTATTTGAGCTCATTCCTAGTTCGGAAACGTTATCAATCATTATTGTAAAATCACTCATTGTTGCACTTAGTGCGGCAATTCCAATGCAGGGACCTGCAATTACAGCTATCTGTGGAACAACCCCAGAAAGTTTTGCATTTCTCTTTAATATACTTGCATAAGAAGTTAAAATATCTACTCCCTCTGACAACTTAGCTCCTACTGAATCGAAAACTTGTATTAAGGGCGCTCCCATTTTAATTGCCATGTCCATAACATTACAAATTTTACTACTGTTTGAAACGTTTATGGCACCTCCATCAACTGTATAATCTTGACTATATATGTATGCTAATTTCCCATCAACAGTCCCATACCCAGTCACTACTCCCGCACCATTATTTCCAACCAAAGCTCCTATTTCAATAAATGAGCCTTCATCTAAAATAAATTCTAATCTTTCTCTTGCAGTTATCTTGTGTAAGTTATGTTGCATTTCTATCTTAGACTCTCCTCCACCTTCATGAGATTTTTTTATAATATGAATCAAATTATCTACCTTATCCATATCCATACCTCCTATTTGTAAAATATGAAAATTCCCGTCCATAATAATGATATCATACGAAATGAATTTTGTATATCAATTTTTGCAAGTAATATTTCATTTTTCTGTGTATTTAAATGTTATAATAAAAAACTCTTTATTTTTTAAGAAATCGTATAATTTTTCAACGCATAAAAAAATACATACAGTAAATTTACTGTATGTATTTTTTTATATTTACTTATTTAATAATTCGAAATCATCTGCATCCGTTCCAGCCATTATCTTTTCAAAATCAGCACCTTCTAGTTTTTCTTTGACAAGCAGTTCCTTAGCTACTGCGTGAAGCTTATTAATATTTTCAGTAAGGATACTTTCAGCTTTCGCATAAGCTTCATCAATAAGCGCCTTAACTTCTGAATCTATTTTGTAAGCTATTTCTTCACTAAAGTTTCTACTTTTACCCAAATCTCTTCCAAGGAATACTTCATTGTGATCATTTCCAAAAGATATTGGTCCTAGTTCCTCACTCATACCATATTCCATAATCATTTTTCTAGCAATAGCTGATGCTCTATCAATATCATTTTTAGCACCTGTACTAATATCTTGTAATACTAATTTCTCTGCAACTCTACCACCCAGTAACCCAACCATCTCATCTTTAAGTTTTAATTTTGAAGTATATGCAGTATCTTCTTCAGGTAAATGCATTGTATATCCACCTGCCATACCTCTTGGTATAATACTTATTTGATGAACTGGATCTGAAAGCGGTGAATATTTCATTACTACAGCATGCCCAGCTTCATGATATGCTGTTAATTTCCTATCTTTTTCACTTATAACCTTGCTCTTCTTTTCTGGACCAGCAAGAACTCTAGTTGCAGCTTCATCTAATTCTGCCATCTCTATAAGCTTTTTATTATTTCTTACTGTAAGTAGTGCAGCTTCGTTCATTAAATTCTCTAAGTCTGCACCCGTGAACCCCGGTGTCCTTTTTGCTAATACGTCAAGCTTTACTTCTTCTGATAAATGTTTATTTTTAGAATGTACCTTTAGTATTTCTTCTCTTCCTTTAACATCAGGCGCACCCACTAATATCTGTCTATCAAATCTACCTGGTCTTAAAAGAGCAGGATCCAGTATGTCTGGCCTATTTGTAGCAGCTATCATAATTATACCTTCATTTATACCAAACCCATCCATTTCAACTAATAGTTGATTTAGAGTCTGTTCTCTTTCATCATGCCCTCCACCGAGTCCAGCGCCTCTTTGCCTACCTACTGCATCAATCTCGTCAATAAATATTATACAAGGAGCACTTTTCTTCGCTTGTTCAAATAAATCTCTTACTCTTGAAGCTCCAACACCTACAAACATCTCAACAAAGTCAGATCCCGATATACTATAGAAAGGGACTCCTGCTTCTCCTGATACAGCTCTAGCAAGTAAAGTTTTACCTGTTCCTGGAGGTCCTACAAGGAGAATACCTTTAGGAATTCTTGCACCGGCTTCTAGATATCTCTTTGGTTGTTTTAAGAAGTCTACAACTTCTGCAAGTTCTTCTTTTTCCTCATCTTCTCCTGCTACATCGTCGAATGTAACTTTCTTCTTATCTGGTGTGGCCATTTTAGCTCTACTTTTCCCAAAATTCATTACGCCTCTATTACCACCACCGCCACCACCTTGTGATTGCTGCATATACATAAACCAAAATGCTACTAACATTAAAATTATAAGCAATGTTGGCACTATTTGTAACCACATAGGCATACTAGCTGGTTTTATGTACGTTTCCTTAACGCCCGTATTTGGATAACTCTCCATAACTTGCATTAACCTCTGTAATGGAACTATTGTTTCATATTGTGTTCCGTCTTTTAATTCTCCCACTACAGTTTTATCTTCTCTTACTTGAACACTTTTAATTTCTTTCTTAATCCAATGTTGTTGAAATTGATCAACACTGATTGTGCTAACATTCTTATTAGTTTCAAGTAAGGCTAATGATGCCAAAATCACAAGTACAAATACCACGAGCCAGATTGATGCACTAGAAACTTTTTTCATTATAGGCCCCCCTCTCTTTTTAGTTACTATAAAATTTTATCACATCAAAAATCACTTGACAATAAAATATATATTAATTATTAATTAATTTAATATACACTTTATACACATTTACTTATAAATTTCATCTTTTAATATGCCTACAAAGGGCAGGTTTCTATATTTTTCCGCAAAGTCTAGTCCATATCCTACAAGAAAATAATCAGGTACATCATACCCTAAATATTTAACGTCTATATTTACCTTTCTTCTCTCTGGTTTATTCAGTAAGCATATAACTTCTAAACTACTTGGTTTTCTCGCTGATAGATATTTCATTAGATATTTAAGTGTAACTCCTGAGTCTATAATATCCTCTA
>CALJTN010000193.1 GCA_937976175.1 uncultured Clostridiaceae bacterium
GACATAAAGGTGGATTCCATATGTGTTCATGGAGATAATCCAGAGGCAGCCCAGTTTGCACGGCTTATAAGAGAAGAGTTATGCAAATCCGGGGTGAAAATAAAACCACTAAATGAATTTATAAAATAGAGGGGCTTACAATATGTACGAAAAAACTAGGTATTTAACCGCAGGAGATAGAGCATTAGTTATTGAATTTGGAGATAAGATTGAAGAGCAGATTAACTCAAAAATCAGAAGTCTTACACTTGCAATGGAGATAGAAGACATTATAGGAATAATAGAGACTGTCCCAACGTACAGGTCGCTGATGGTAATTTATGAACCTATGATTATAGAATTAAATGAGCTTATAGATAAAGTAAAATCTATTGAGGTAAAGATGGATGCAATAAAACTTCCTGATACTAGAGTTATAGAGATACCAACACTTTACGGTGGGGAGTATGGACAAGATATTGAATTCGTGGCACAGCATAATAAAATATCTTTAAGTGAAGTAATAAAAATTCATACGTCCATGGAGTATTTGATTTATATGATGGGGTTCACTCCAGGGTTTCCTTACCTTGGAGGCATGAATCACTCAATAGCTACTCCAAGGCTTCAAATTCCAAGAGCTAAAATACCCGTTGGAAGCGTAGGCATTGCAGGTAACCAGACCGGTATATATCCTATAGAAAGTCCTGGAGGATGGCAACTAATTGGTAGGACTCCGGTTAAATTGTATGATCCATACAGGAAGAATCCTGTACTATTTAATGCGGGTGATTATATAAAATTTGTACAGATAGACGAATATGAATACAAAAATATTGAGGCTTTGGAGAGAGTGGAAAAATATAGAGTAAGGGTAAGAGAAAAGGGTAAAAGGTGAGTATATGACAATAATGAAGATATTGAAGCCAGGTGTATATACCACCATTCAGGATCTTGGTAGGTATAATTACCAAAAATCAGGTATGACGGTTTCCGGTGCAATGGATGAGTTCTCGCTAAGAGTAGCAAATATTCTTGTAGGGAATAGAGAAGATGAAGCATGTTTAGAGGCTACCCTTCTCGGACCGGAAATAAAATTCCAGGGTGATGCTCTAATTGCAGTTACAGGAGCGAATTTAGTACCAATGATAAATAATGAAGCTATGGATATGTGGTCGCTAGTTAAGGTGTCAGAGGGGGATGTACTTTCCTTTGGAACTGTAAAAAGCGGGTGCAGAAGTTATATAGCAGTAGCTCATGGTATAGATGTGCCAGAGGTTATGGGTAGCAAGTCTACATATGTAAAGGGTAAAATTGGAGGTTTTCAGGGAAGGCTACTGAAGGCTGACGATGAAATAAAGATTGGAACTGCAAATGGGGAAAGTTTTGCTGCTATCATAAAGATTCCAACTGAGTTTATACCACTGTATAAAAAGGATAATACCGTAAGGGTAGTAATGGGTCCTCAGGATGATTATTTTACAGAGGAAGGAATAACTACATTTTTCAATTGTCCTTATGAAGTGACAAATGAAGCGGATAGAATGGGATACCGTTTATCAGGCACTAAAATTTCACATAAAGCCGGTGCAGACATTATATCTGATGGAATAACTATGGGGTCGGTACAGGTTCCAGGACATGGGGCTCCTATAATTATGATGGCTGATAGACAAACTACTGGTGGATACACAAAAATTGCCACAGTAATAACTCCTGACATAAACATAGTAGGCCAGCTAAAGCCTGGTGACAATATTAGGTTCAAATCTATAGACATTGTGGAAGCTCATAAAATATACAAGAAATATATGAAAGACTTCCAGGTAATAAAGGAGTATGTGGAAAATTTAAGATATGCACTAATAAATGTAAAAAACTTTAAGATGCGAGTAAATAATAAAGAATATGAAGTGCGTGTAGAGGAAATTAGTTTTTAGATGTTGCATTATATTAAAAGGAGGTGGCAAAAATGGGTACTTTCATATTTTTAACGGCTGTTGTTATTGAAATTCTATTTCTAGTTTTTTGCATTACTACAAAATCTAATCAACAAAAGGTAAGAAGCATTATGAGAATTGCTGAATTTGCAGGCTTTGTGCTGTTCACCCTTCTACCCATTATAGACTGGAGCTTTCGTTACTATACTCTAGCAATCTTGCTGCTTTTGCTGGCAGTAATGGGAGTTATGTCCCTAATTCGCAGAAATGAAGAAAAAAAAGAATACGAAGCAATGCGTATTGTTTTGAAAGCAATAGGAATGACCTTTCTTATCTTTATATTAACCCTACCTGCAATTATATTTCCGCAGCATAAGGAAATAGAAGTTACAGGCAAATATCAGGTTGCAACAATAACCCACACATATACGGATTCAAAACGTGTAGAAACCTATAAGGATACGGGTGAGAAAAGAAGGCTGAATGTGCAACTGTGGTATCCTGAAAATGTAGAAGTCACGTATCCACTCATAGTTTTTTCACATGGCGCATTTGGTATTAAATCTAGTAATGAATGGCTTTATAATGAACTGGCAAGTCACGGCTATGTTGTATGCTCAATTGACCATACATATCAATGCTTGTTCACTAAAGACGAAGGTGGAGATACGACACTTATAAATATGGGTTATATGCAGGAAGTCTCCGCGGAGAACGCAGTGGCAGACAGACAAAAGAGCTATGAGAGTTACCAAAAGTGGATGAAAATACGTACTGATGATATAAATTTTGTCATAGATCATATACTTGCAGAAACAGAAAACAATCATGCAGATACTGCATATAAACTTGTGGACACAGCAAAAATAGGCGTTATGGGGCATTCCCTGGGCGGCTCTGCAGCACTTGGTATAGGTAGAATGAGAGATGATATTAGCGCAGTTATTGCGCTGGAGTCTCCATTCATGTGTGATATTGAGGGTGTTAAGGACGGTGAGTTCGTCTTCAAAGATGAGATATATCCTGTACCTGCGCTTAACGTGTATTCGGACAGCTCATGGAGCTTTCTGGCTAAATGGCCGCAATATGCGAGAAATTATGCCCTGCTTTCCCCTACCGATGCAACTGCATTTAATGTCCACATAAGCGGTGTAGGGCATTTAACATTAACAGATTTTGCGCTTACAAGCCCACTTTTAACTCGCTTATTCAACGGAAAAAAATCAACCACTGACACTGAGTACTGCCTCAAGACCATAAACAAGGTTTGCCTTGAATTTTTCGACAGTTACCTAAAAGAAAAGGGCCAGTTTACGGCAGGGGGTACGTATTAGGTTATAAACAAAATTAGCATATTAAAACCTCTCTCATCTATTTCTAAGATGAAAGAGGTTTTAATTTTTATACTACATTTGGAATTGTAGTATATTTTACAACATATTTTTGCTGAAATTATAAAAAGTATCAAAAGGTTAAATGCGAAGATGACAAATGTCATGCTCATAAGTTATTGTTGTAACTTACATCACCTCATATAAAAGCATAAAATAGAAGTATAAAGAGGATGATTGAATTTATGGAAGGATGATATATATGATTATTGAAATTAAAAATCTTATAAAAAGATATGGTGATAAACTTGTAGTGGATAATATGAGCCTTACAGTGGAAAAAGGAGAAATACTAGGGCTTCTTGGCCCAAATGGAGCAGGAAAGACCACCTTAATAAACTCTATAATAGGCATTACGGAGATACAATCTGGAGAAGTGCTTATATTTGGAAAAAGCATGAAGAAGGATTCAATGGAGATAAAACAGAGAATAGGAGTGGTACCGCAAAATATCGCTGTCCTAAATGAATTTACTGCAATAGAAAACGTCACTTATTTTGCAAGGCTTTATGGACTTACGGGCAAAGAACTAAAGGATTCAGTAAAGACAGCACTGGAGTTTACGAATTTATGGGAACGAAGAAATGATTACCCTAAGAAGTATTCTGGAGGCATGCAACGGAGGCTTAATATTGCTTGCTCCATTGTGCATAATCCAGAGCTTATAATAATGGACGAACCTACTGTTGGTATTGATCCTCAATCAAGAAATCATATTCTAGAGTCCATAAAGCGATTAAATGAAAATGGAGCAACCATCATTTATACTTCACACTACATGGAAGAAGTTGAAGCCCTATGCACTAAGGTGGTAATTATGGATAATGGCAGACTTATAGCACAAGGAACTAAGGAAGAGTTATCTGAATATGTGAAAGAGGAGCAAATTGTTGAGATAACCTTAAATAACCCAGGGTTTACAATTACGGAAGCCGTAAAGAATATCTATGGCGTTTCTGAGTGTACTCTTTCCCGTAGCAAGATGACAGTTGTACTTGATAAGAGCAGT
Source organism: uncultured Clostridiaceae bacterium (assembly GCA_937976175.1). Classification (GTDB taxonomy): domain Bacteria; phylum Bacillota; class Clostridia; order Clostridiales; family Clostridiaceae; genus Clostridium_AD. Next base: position 4,320 of record CALJTN010000193.1, read on the forward strand.
GATATATCAAAGGTAATTAATACTATTTCAGACAAGGGTGGTATTATCACGAAAATTAATATGGAAGAGGCTACTCTTGAGGATGTTTTCCTGACTTTAACAGGCAAAACCCTTAGAGACTGATAGGAGGAGAATGATGAAAGTATTAGCCGTAGCTTACTACGAGTTTATTAAAAATTTACGTGATATAAAAATGCTTGGTTTCCTTGTTATATTTCCTGTTATAACCACAATCATACTTGGAACGGCAGTTGAAGGCTATTTTTCAGGAGACAGTGCAAAGAGAATTTCTATTGTATATATTAATAAAGATAAAGGGGTAACGGGTAGGGAATTTGACAAGTTTTTAGAAAATGAAGAAATAATTAAAAGGCTGCATATAAAAAAGCTTAATGACAAGGCTGAGGGTGATAAAGTATTAAAAGCTGGAGAGGTTGATGTGATGATTTATCTACCTGAAGACCTGTCTCAAAGCCTCCAAAGGGAAAATAGGAAATCTATAGAGCTATACGGAAAGGAAAATATGGAATACGTTGAAAGTATTATAAATAGTTTTACAGGTTCTTATAATGCCATAAATGCTTTGATTTCAGTAGGAGGAGCGCCTTCTGGTGATACCAGCAACCTTAGTAATATCAAGAGGGTAGTCTACACTAAAGACTCAATAATGCCAAGAGCTATAGATTATTATGCTGTACTTGTACTGCTTCAAATGCTTGTTATAGGAGCCATCTTTGGAGTGTTTATCACAGCTAAAAACTACGGTTCAGATATCCACATAAGAACTCACTCCCTTCCCATTAATCCTTGGAATTTAATAGCTGGAAAAATTCTTGGAAGTGTCCTATATTTGGTTCTAGCAGCATTCGTTAATATTCTAGGTACAAAGCTTTTGTATAATGTTAACTGGAATGGAAATTCTCTTGTAATATTTGGGGTAATTTTTATATTCTGCATTATTGTAGTTGGAATAGGAGTACTTATAGGTCTTTCAATTGCGAACTTTTCATTTGGTATACTAATAGTATTTCTTCTGATGATTTTCTTTGGAACCTTTTCTGGATCCATAAGCCCAGCTTATGTTAATGATTCTATTAGCATTTTTATACCAAATCACCACGCTAAAATTCTCATATTTGGCGCAATCTATGGATACTCAAAGGCTGTTATGGTAAAGTCGGTTCTTTGGCTTTTAGGAATGATAGCAGTTATTTATGGAACAGCAGTAATGTTTATAAGGAGGTATAAGCATGATAATATTTAAAACAGCAATAAAAAGGATTTTCAAAAATAAGATCAAAGTTCTAATTCTTCTAATACTTCCTGTAGCCTTTATTGCTATATTTGCTCTGCAAAGCGATGCTCCAACAAGCATTGGGGTAGTTGATATGGATAACTCTACTCTTTCAAAGAAGCTAACGGATAACTTAAAGAAGATGCATAAGGTAAAAGTTATAATCATTGATGAAGATGATATTTATGATAAAGTTGTAAGTTATCAAATAGAGTACGCAATAATATTAAAGGCTGGTTTTTCAAAGAATATACTAAGTGGTGAAAATCCAGAGGTAGATGAGTTCTATATTACAGAAAAAGAGAAACTCTTTTATATAAGAGGGTATATTGATAACTTTATGAACAATATGAAGCTTTTAGCTAGTGGTGTTGGTTTTGATAAAGTGAGATTTGAAAGTGCATTCAGTGACTATAATAACAGTAAATTAGCGGTGCTAAACGAAGCTAATAGTGATAAGAGCTCCTCTCAGTCTAGACTTGCTATGGGTATTCTTGTTCAGTTCATGTTATATATGTCAGTAATTACTGCAGGCATTATATCAGAAGATAAAAACAGCGGGGTTTTTTACCGAGTATTCTATGCTCCCGTATCTATCAAAGGGTATTTATTAGAAAACTTAAGCGCATTTTTGATTACGGGTATACTTCAGGTAATTACGATTATAACTTTTGTAAGATATGGTCTTGGTTTTGAGCTAGGAAATAAGAGCTTTAACATGTACATTTTGTATATTGGTTTCTCTATAGTATGTGTTTCCTTAGGAGTACTATTAGTTTCTTTATTTAAAAAGCCTATATATACCTATATAGTAGCTGTGCTTATTACTTCTCCACTGTTGATGCTAGGTGGCTGCTACTGGCCAAAAGAGTTTATGCCAGATATTATAGTGAAAATATCACGATTTATACCCACCTACTGGGTAATGAGTGGTGTTGACAAATTACTCTTTGAAGGAAAGGGATTAAAGGACATTATTCTTGAGATATGTATCCTTCTTATATTCTCAGGTATATTTTTCTCAGGTGGCCTCTTTAAGAAAGTTGATGTTTGCAGTTAGAAGTAATATAATTATGATAGCAGAAAGTTATATAAGAATTAGTGGGAAAATGAGAATGATTGTTTGTTTTTTTATAAGAAAATCCTCCTTCATTATCGATTTTCCATTATAAAGGGGGCTTATATGAAACACATTTATGGTGGGGTTTTAATTGGGTGGCTAGTTTTGGGTCAGATTTTAAATTCTAATTATAATATCCTCGGCATAGTAGCCCTTCTAGGGGCTTTATGCCTTTTTATTGCTAAGGAAAGGTATTTTGATAATATATATGTGTCCATAGGCTATGGTGTATTTATTTTAATACTTACGAGCTTTAATAGTTCATTTATTTTGCTTACAGGAATAGTTTTAATTGATGTTTTTTACTTAAGTAAATATACTTTAGCGGCTTTAGTATCTATGGTTGTGTTTTCTTTAGCTGTTTTAAATGGACATTACAACTATATTTTCCATTTGATATCTTCCTG
>CALJTN010000194.1 GCA_937976175.1 uncultured Clostridiaceae bacterium
AACCAAGTGCTAGCATTAGCTGACAAAGTTGTAGATGCGGTTAAAAGCGGAGCAATTAAAAGATTCTTCGTAATGGCTGGCTGTGATGGAAGAATGAAGGGTAGAGAGTACTACACTGAGTTTGCAAAGGAATTGCCAAACGATACAGTTATTTTAACTGCAGGTTGTGCAAAGTATAGATATAATAAATTAGAGCTTGGAGATATTGGTGGAATTCCTAGAGTTCTAGATGCTGGACAATGTAATGATTCATATTCATTAGCTATTATTGCACTCAAGTTAAAAGAAGTGTTCGGGTTAGCTGATATCAATGAGTTACCAATAACATACAATATAGCATGGTATGAGCAAAAAGCTGTAATAGTATTATTGGCATTATTACACTTAGGTGTTAAAAATATTCACCTAGGACCAACACTGCCAGCATTTTTATCCCCAAATGTTGTTAATGTATTAGTTGAGAACTTTGGAATAGCTGGAATAGGAAGTGTAGAAGAAGATATAAAAATGTTTATGGCTTAAAAACTTATACACGCACCCTAAAGAAATTTAGGGTGCTTGTACTTATAATTAACTATCTTACATAATTGTTTTACATAGAAAAAAATTTTAAGGGTAAAATAATTATGAGGTGGTTATAATGGAAAATGTATATGACAAGGATTCTAATGATATAGTTTATGCCAATTTATCAGAAAATCAAACAACAAAATTAAAAGAACTAGAGAAAACTTTTAATAATCAATTTCAGAGTGATTATTATCTTATGGTTATGAGAAACCACAATGTAAAATCCTGACAAATGTCAGGGTTTTATTTATATTATACAATGCTAGAAATATTAATAGGATAATATAAAAAATAAATAAAAATTTAAACTCTTAATGAGCAAAATATGACAAATTAAGTACTGATTTTTTAATTTTTAATAATATATTTTCAAAAACTCTTGAATAATTTCAGAATATATTTTAAACTATAGAAGAGGTAATGTTAATATGGATATTAATTATAAAGTACTAAAATCTCTTAGTAGTAATGTTGTTGTTTCTGAAAGAGATAATAATATTTATGTTCTTTTTGGTAAGGGTATAGGTTTTGGTAAAAAACCCGGTGAACTTATAACTAAAGAAAGTACTATAGAGCAAAAGTTTATTAAAATAGACGATAGTGAGAAAGAAAGCTATGTGGAAATTCTTAAAAATGTAGAAGGTGAAATATTAGCTATATCAGAAGAGATAATATCTCTTGCAGAAGATACACTAGAAGAAAAGTTAAATTCACATATACATGTAGGACTAGGTGATCATATTAGTTTTGCAATGAAAAGAATGGAACTGGGAATTGATATAGTAAATCCCTTCTTAAATGAAATACAGACGCTATATCCCATTGAGTATAGCATAGCAGAAAAGGGAACAGCACTTATTAAAGAAAAATTAAATGTGGCTTTTCCGGAAAGTGAAATTGGTTTTATCACTCTTCATATACATTCTGCAAGAATAAATCAAGAAGTGTCTCAAAGTCTTAAATATACTAGAATTGTTAAGGAAGTAATGGAACATATTCAAGATATACTAGGCATAAAGATTAACCAAAAATCCATGGAATATGCAAGGCTTGTGTCGCATTTAAGGTATGCTTTAGATAGAATAGAGAATAATAAGGTTTTAAAAAATGTAATATTAGAATCAGTTAAAACTGCAATGAGTGAAGAGTTTGAAATTTCTAAGAAGATATGTGAATTTATATCAGAAAAGCTTTCAAAAGAAGTTTGTGAAGATGAGATTGGATATATTTCGATGCATATCCATAGATTAAAGCAATCAAGTTAAAAATATAACTTATAATATTAGGTGTGTTACTGATTAGATCAGGCATGAACCATATAAAATGCTTAAAAGCATCTTATTAGTTCATGCCTTTTATTTTAAAACAGAAAGTAATGCACAAACTAATAGTTATATTATTAGATAAAAATTAAAGCAAAATCTCATAATAAAATAATTTTATGTGGATAACAATTCATTGGTGTTATCTACCCTATAGGAAGGTAGGCGGGTAAAAATGTTTGGTTTATTTAAGAAAAAAAATGAAGAACATAACATGGTTTTAAAATCTCCAGTTGTAGGAAGATGTTTTGACATATCAGAAATACCTGATGAGGTTTTTTCTTCAAAGATGTTAGGCAATGGTATAGGATTTGAATCCACAGAAGGAATATTATACGCCCCAGTTGATGGTGAAATTCTTCAGATTTTCCCTACAAAACATGCGGTGATTCTAAAGAGCAAAGAAGGTGTAGAAATACTACTTCACATAGGCATTGACACAGTAAATATGAAAGGTGAGGGCTTTGAAGCACATGTAGGAAAGTCGCAGCAAGTTAGGGCTGGAGATAAGCTAGTAACCTTTGATAATAACTTGATAAAAGCTAAAGCTAAATCTAATTTAAGTGTGTTAGTTGTTACAGATAATGAAATAATAGAGTCATTAGAGTTTAATCTAGGGACTGTAGATAAAAATAACCAAGTAATAATAATAAAATTAAAGAAATAGGGGTGCATATATTATGATGGAAAAAAAGGCAATAGTTAAAAGCGAAAGTGGAATACATGCTAGACCAGCATTATCAGTAGTTAAAGAGGCTTCTAAGTTTAAATCAGAGGTGCTTATAGTAAAAGACGGTAACGAATATAATGCTAAAAGTATAGTAGCTATAATGTGTATGGCAGCTGTTAAAAATGATGAAGTAATAATAAAGACTAGTGGTGCTGATGAAGAAGCAGCAGCTGCTGCAATGGTAAAACTTATTGAAGAAGGACTTGAATAAGAAAGTAAGGGATAATTATTTTCACGCCAAGAAGGATTACTAGGAGGAAAAAAGTATGATAAAGGCAATAGGTGCATCCTTAGGAATAGCTATAGGTAGAGCATTAGTTATCAGTGAACAAATGGTGGAGATAAAAGAAGGGAAAGTTTTGGATTCAGAGCTTGAGTTAGCTAGGCTAAATACTGCCCTAGAACAAGCTATAATTCAGCTTGAAAAGATAAGTGAAGATGTAAAAGAAAAGCTAGGAAGTGAAAAGTCAGAAATATTCGAAGCACATTTAATGATGCTTCAAGATCCAGAATTTATAGGGTCTATTCAAAAGAAAATCACAGAGAGCAAATTTAATGCAGAGTATTCACTACAAACTGTATCAGAGGAAACAGCAGCTATTTTCGAACTAATGGAAAATGAATATATGACTGAGCGAGCAGCGGATATTAGAGATGTGAGCAAAAGAGTGTTAAATATACTAATGGGAATAAAGTCAGCTTCAATTGCAGAAATTCAAGATGAATGTATATTAATAGCAAGAGACCTTACTCCTTCAGATACAGCACAGATCGATAAAACTAAAATTTTGGCTTTTGTAACTGAGATAGGAGGGAAAACCTCTCATACATCCATTATTGCACGGTCTTTAGAGTTACCTGCAGTTGTAGGTGCAGGTGGCGCTACTGATGAAATTAAAGATGGTGATTTAATTATTGTAGACGGAGAAGAAGGTATAATTATTATCAATCCGAATGAAAAGGATTTAAGTGATTATGAACTTAAAAGAAAAGAGTTCTTTGAATTAAAAAATCAGCTACTTAAATACGCTACCATGGAATCAATTACTTTAGATGGCAAAGTAGTTGAGCTTGCTGCAAACATAGGATCCATAGAAGATTTAGATTCTGTTTTGAAGAATGGTGCAGAAGCTATAGGGTTATTTAGAACAGAGTTCTTATATATGTCTAAAAATGCTCTTCCAACTGAGCAAGAACAATTTGAAGCATACAAGGCAGTTGTTCAGAAAATGAGTGGAAAACCTGTTATAATAAGAACTTTAGATATTGGCGGAGACAAGGAATTAGATTATTTACCAATGGACAAAGAAATGAATCCTTTTTTGGGCTATAGAGCTATAAGACTTTGTCTTGATAGAACAGATATATTTATAACTCAGTTAAGAGCCTTAGTGAGGGCCTCTGCATATGGTAAACTTAAAATTATGTTTCCTATGATATCAAACCTTCAGGAACTTAAGATGGCTAAGAAAATATTAGAGCAGTGCAAAATTGACCTTAAATCAGAGGGGATAGTATTTGATGATAACCTTGAAGTGGGCATAATGATAGAAATACCTTCAGCGGCATTAATATCAGATATACTAGCTAAAGAGGTAGATTTTTTCAGCATAGGTACAAATGATTTAATTCAGTATACTACTGCAGTGGATAGAATGAATGAAAAAATATCATATTTATATGATTTTTATCATCCAGGAGTTTTAAGACTTATTAAAACTGTAATAGATAATGGGCATAAAGCAGGAATAATGGTAGGCATGTGTGGTGAAATGGCTGGAGACACAAAACTTATTCCACTGCTACTTGGTTTTGGACTAGATGAGTTTAGTATGAGCGCCTCTTCAATATTAAGAGCACGTAAAACTGTTACAAATTCTAGTTATGAAAATTGTATGAAGCTAGTTGAACCAGTACTAACATTTGGTGACTCAGATGAAATAAAAAACTTTATAGAGATTAATGTTAAGGCATAAGAATTATACCTTTGCATAATCAATGTAATAAAAAGCAGTCTATTCTTAAATTAAGGATAGATTGCTTTTTTGTACTAAAATTATATATAATATATTATGTATAAAATATTTATTAGGCATATGATGTAAAATAGAATACTAACTAGGTATTATATTTACTAGGTCCTATATAAAGGATGAGATTAGATGTGTAAATTTAATGAAAAACTTATATTTCATATAGATGTTAATTCAGCATTTCTTTCTTGGAGTGCTATAGATAAACTTAGGCAAGGAGAGGATACTGACTTAAGAGATATAGCATCCGTAATTGGTGGAGACGCAGAGTCACGAAGAGGGGTAGTTTTAGCTAAGTCAATGACAGCAAAAAAGTTTGGAATAGTAACAGGTGAAAGCTTATTTACAGCAAGGAAAAAGTGTGGAGATCTTGTTGTAGTATCGCCTGACTTTAGATTATACGAAAGATGTAGTAGAAGTATGATAGAGATTTTTAAAGACTATACTCCTTATGTTGAAAAGTTCTCTATAGATGAATGCTTTTTAGATATGACAAGCTATAATACCTCAAAAGAGGCTGCATTAAGACTAGCCGATGATATCAAAGCTAGGATAAAGTCAGAACTCGGGTTTACAGTGAATATTGGCATGTCAGAGGTTAAGCTTCTGGCTAAAATGGCCTCTGATTTTGAAAAACCTGATAAAATACATAGTCTTTTTAAAGAGGAAATAGAAAAAAAACTATGGCACCTTCCCGTGGGTGAGCTTTTCATGGTAGGGAAGAGAACTGTTCCAAGACTTAATAATTTAAATATATTTACTATAGGAGATTTAGCTAAGTATGATACGGAAATTTTGAAATATCACTTTAAAAGTAGTGGACTTATGATGTGGAAATATGCTAATGGTATAGATAATTCTGAAGTAAAATCAGATAAATATGAGCTAAAGGGCATAAGCAATTCAACTACACTAGCGGAGGATATTAAAAATAAGAATGAAGCCTATAAAGTATTACTGTCATTGGTAGGTCATACTTCCACAAGGTTAAGGAGTATAAAAAAGTGTTGCTACTGTATTTCCGTAACTATAAGAAATCATGAATTTATTGATTATTCTCGAAGCAAGACTTTAAGTAATGCCACAGATTTAACGGAAGAAATACTAAAAACCGTAAAAAATATTTTTGATGAATTGTGGAAAGGCGAGCCTATAAGGCTATTGGGAGTTTCACTTAATAATTTATGTGAGGATAATTTTAAGCAGATATCAATTTTTGATATTAAAAGTGCTCATGATGAAAAACAAAGAGCAATAGACAAAACTTTGGATAATTTGAAAAGTAAATATGGTGACAGTGTAGTTATGAAATCCATATTATTAAAAAATAACTAGTAAGTATACTAGTTATTTTTTAATTCCTGGACTGCAACTGTGCAATTTTTATAGTTTTTCATACATGCATAAGGCATCTTTTAATGAAGTTACAATATATACTTTATGATTATCTTCATAGCTGCTTACATACTCTTCAATAACTAAAGTGTGATCAATTTCCTTGTTTTTAAAAAATAAGTTTTTGCCGGTGATTATTTTTTTAGATAAAGTTTCATCTTTTCCATCGTAAAGGTCATTTCTGTTTTCAGCACAATAGGTTATTAAGGTATCACCCACTGCTTCCACAGACCAATAATAGTTATCTCTTGTATTTATAAGAATAATATTAGAAATAATATTTTCCGGTACACCAAATTTTCGTAGAAAAGTCCTTTGTTCCATAGGTTTTACGCCCCCCTAAATTAAACTTAATAGGATATGCTTATATAATAACAGAAACTGAATCTAAAAATCAACGTCTAGCAGGTTCATTTTTAGAAAGTTGTGTTAGTAATGGAGTTTATTGTAACGAAATGTTCTAAACCATAAAAAAGTAATATAAAATAGTAAGAAGTATTATTGGAGATGGCAACATTGAAGATGATGATTAATGGGGGTATATATATGGATAATAGAGCGCTAATACCACTATATCTTAATGGAGACATGATAAACAATTTATTTACTATAGTAATACAGGAATTTGCGGAAATTAAAAGTGAAAACATTAGAAAGCAGTTAACTATCAGTGCAAATACACCTTTATACGAACTCACCTCTGGAAAAATAATTCAAGGGGACTTAAATGTCCAACTTCTCAATGAATTTTCGTCACAGAAGATTGAAGAAAGAGTTTCCATTGTAATAACAATACTGTCAAGATTAAAGAACATATTAAGTGAGCAAAGCATGTTAAATGTTATAGGCAGTGAGAGTGATATGAAGAATATAAGGGAATTTGATTTTGTTCAGTTTACTAGTGAATTGTATAAAAATCCAGTTATAGAGTATATTGAAAATATAATTAGGGTTATGGAAATGCAACTGGCTTTTTCACCGGAAAGTGTAGAGAGCGGAGATGAAAGTCAGGAGCATAAGATTAAAAGACAAGTTTTAAAAGTATTAAAAGATGATATGGAAAATTGCAAAAGAGAAAAGTGTTTAAAATTTGTTAGTAACAGTATAGGCAAGAGTAATGCAAGAATTGTAGTACCCTTAGAAATAAAATATATGGCAGATAATTTGGATTATATTGAAGGTGCTAAAATTACCGTTCTTGGAAAAGTTATAAGGATTCCAAAGGAAAAGGAGATTAATAGCTATAGCTTGTTAAGTGGCACATATTTTGATTATTTAAATGAGGAGTATTTTGGTGAATTTAAAAATAGATTTTTGAAAAATACAACTTTAATTAGAGACTATGATAAAAAACAACTAGAAATCAATGAACCTGTCATTGAAATTATACCCATAGCAATGTATATTTAAATAAAGGATAGTTGAGAAGTGAAAGTGGAGGTATTATGTTTATACCAAAAGATGTAAAAATAATTTTAAATAGTTTGAAAAACAAAGGATATGAAGCTTATATAGTGGGAGGAAGCGTACGTGATTCCCAAATGGGAAAAGCTTTACCCAAGGACTATGACATAACTACAAATGCTTTGCCAGAAGAGATTGTTAAGCTCTTCAGCAAAACTATACCTACAGGCATAAAGCATGGAACTATTACTGTTATGATAAATGGCAATGGATACGAAGTTACAACCTACAGAATAGATGGTGAGTACCTAGACAGTAGAAGGCCGGAGGATGTTACCTTCGTTTCAAGTTTAAAAGAAGATTTAGCCAGACGAGATTTTACCATAAATGCACTAGCTTTTAATGAGGAAGAGGGTATTATAGACTATTTTGGCGGTATGGGTGATTTAAATAATAAAATAATTAGAGCAGTAGGGGAACCTAGCAAAAGGTTTCAAGAAGATGCATTAAGAATGCTTAGAGCTATTCGTTTTGCAGCTAGGCTAGATTTTCACATAGAAGAAAAAACTTTAGAGGGAATAAAAGAAAATTGTTACCTTATATTAAATGTAAGTAATGAAAGAATTAGAGATGAATTATGCAAGATGCTGGTATGCAATAACGCTGCAAAAGCTCTAAGGTTGCTTGAAGAGACTAAACTATTAGGGTTTATACTACCAGAACTTCAAGAAACCGTAGGATTTCATCAACAAAATCCTCATCATGACAAAGATATATTTGAACACATTTTAGCTGTGGTGGAGAAATGCCCACAGCAGCTTAATCTGAGAGTAGCAGCATTATTACATGACATAGCTAAGCCACGGTGTTTTACTGTTGACAAGCAGGGTGTAGGGCACTTTTATGGCCATGATGTGAAAGGGTGTATATTATCTGAACTAATACTTAGGCGGCTTAAATTTGACAATGAAAGTATAAGTAAAATTAGCCTCTTAGTAAAGGAACATATGAATGTACTTGAAAAACCAAAGGATGTTTCGGTAAAACGCCTTATTAATAGGGTTGGTGTGAATTTAGTTCAGGAGCTCTTCGCCTTGCAAAGAGCAGATGCATTAGGGTCTTGTTTTCCAGAAATGCGGTTAAAAGAAATTGATAAAGTAGAAGAAAAAACAAGATTTATTTTAGAATCTAAAGTTCCACTATCTATAAAAGAACTTGCAATAAGCGGTAAAGACTTAATGAGTGAATTCTCTCTAAGTCCAGGGACAGAAATAGGTGATATGCTTAAATTTCTTTTAGATAAAGTATTAGATAATCCAGAGATTAATAGTAAAGAGCAGCTATTAGCCATAATTTATGAGGATTACATAGCTAAGTAGTAGCTTTCTTATTTTTTTAAAGTTAATTAATATAATTTAAGAAAAAGCTATTGATTATATAAAAAAAACATAGTATTATTATATTATAGAAATTTTTACTTGGCGTGTAAC
>CALJTN010000195.1 GCA_937976175.1 uncultured Clostridiaceae bacterium
TCTCTTGGAAAATTAATGGATGCAACTAGATATAGGGAGCAATTAAATAAGCTAATAGAAGAAGGGGAAGTTTTTGAGCTTAGTAGCCTTCTTAAATCAACTCAAAAAACATTGGATATGTATGGAGTTTAATAAATTATACTATTAAATCTAAGAGATTTTTCTTATATTATGCTTTAACTAAAAGTATAGATTGCTGGAATGGTAAAAAGCAAATAGCAAGTAAAGACAATAATGCCCTTACTTGCTATTTGCTTTTATTTCCTTACGAAGCTACTATATTAACTAGTCGTCCTTTAATTACTATAACCTTGCGCACGGTTTTGCCTTCTAGAGAAGCTATTACAGTTTCATCTTTAAGAGAGGCTTCTTTTATACCTTCTTCATCTAAATCTGAAGCTACATTTATTCTAGCTTTAATTTTACCATTTACTTGAATAGCGATTTCTACTTCATCTTTAATTAGAGCTTTAGCATCAAATTCGGGCCAAACTTGGTTAAATATAGAGTAACCCATACCTAAAGTTTCCCACTTTTCTTCTGCAAAGTGAGGAGCAAAAGGAGCTAAAAGCTTAAGATAATCCACAAGAACTTCTTTTAAGAAAGCACTATTTTTGTTTTCTTTGCTAAGATATTTTGATAAGGCGTTTGTAAGTTCCATAAGTCTTGCAATAGCTGTATTAAATTGAAGTTTTTCTGCATCCTCAGTAACTCCTTTTATTGCAAAATGTCTCCAGTAGTTTAATTCTTTTTCTGCTTTATCAAGAGAGGTTTTGTTATTACTTTCTTTTGAAATTTCCATGCTTCCAGTATCTACAGCTCTCTCAATTCTATCAACAAATCTTCCAATTGCTTTTACGCCATCATCACTCCAAGCACCACCATCAGTATAGCCAAAGCCAAACATTAGGTACATTCTAAATACATCTGAGCCAAACTCTTTTATATACTGATCTGGAGAAATAGTATTTCCTTTAGATTTACTCATTTTTAATCCATCTGGTCCTAAAATTAAACCTTGATGAGTAAGAGATAAGAAGGGTTCATCAAAGTTTAAATACCCCATATCTCGAAGAGCTTTAGTAATAAATCTTGCATATAATAGGTGCATACATGCATGCTCAGGCCCACCTACATATTTGTCTACAGGTAGCATTTTGTTTATTAAGTCTGTATCAAAAGCTTTTTCACTATTTTTGTTATCTACATACCTTAAATAGTAGAAAGAGGAACAAACGAAGGTATCTAAAGTATCAGCTTCTCTATGAGCAGCGCCACCACAAGTTGGGCAAGTGACATTAATAAAGTCCTCACATTTAGCTAGAGGAGATTTTCCGTCTGGTGCGAATTCCACATCATAAGGTAGCTCTACAGGAAGCTGATCTTCAGGAACAGGAACAGAGCCACATTTATCACAGTGAATTATTGGAATAGGAGCACCCCAATACCTTTGTCTTGAAACTAACCAATCCCTAAGTCTAAAGTTTACTTTGCCTGTTCCTAGGTTTAAGGTTTCTAATTTTTTTACTACTGCTATCTTTCCATCTTCAGTAGATAAACCATTAAATTCCTCACTATTTACCATTGTTCCATATTCAGTATAAGGAAGACTTTCTCCTCCAGCAATAACTCTTTCAATAGGTAAATTATATTTAGTAGCAAAGGCAAAATCTCTATCATCGTGAGCTGGAACAGCCATTACTGCGCCAGTTCCATAAGTGTTTAGAACATAGTCAGCAACCCAAACAGGAACTTTTCTTCCGTTAATAGGGTTAATAGCATAAGAGCCGGTAAACACACCAGTTTTCTCTCTTGTAATAGATTGTCTTTCTATATCAGATTGTTTTTTAGCTTCATCTTTATAAGCGTTTACAGCGTCTTTATATTCATGAGCAGTAAGAGTGTCAACAAGATCATTCTCAGGGGCTAAAACCACATAAGAAACACCAAATAGAGTGTCTACTCTAGTAGTGAATACACTAAAGTCTATATCAGAATCTGCTACCTTAAAAGTAACCTCAGCACCAGTAGATTTTCCTATCCAATGTTTTTGCATGGCTTTAGTTTTCTCAGGCCAATCCAAGGTATCAAGCTGCTCTAGTAGTTCTTCAGCATAGTCAGTGATTTTTAAGAACCATTGAGTTAAATTCTTTTTAGTAACCTCAGTACTACATCTTTCACAACAGCCATCTGATACTTGCTCATTTGCAAGAACTGTGCTACAGCTAGGGCACCAATTTACAGGTGCTTTTTTTCTGTAAGCAAGACCTTTTTCAAATAGTTTTAAGAATAGCCATTGAGTCCATTTATAATAATCTGGGCGACAAGTTACAACTTCATGGTCCCAATTAAACATTGCGCCCATAGCCTTTAATTGAGTTTCCATAGTGGCAATATTCTGTTCTGTAGAGTCTTTTGGGTGAACTCCTGTTTTTATTGCGTAGTTTTCAGCAGGTAGTCCAAAAGCGTCGAAACCCATGGGCTGGAATACATTATACCCCTGCATTTTTTTCATTCTAGCCCAAGAATCTACAGGGCCATAGTTAAACCAATGTCCAGCATGTAACTGACTTCCAGAAGGATAAGAGAACATTTCAAGTACATATAGCTTCTTTTCAGTTTTATTCTCATCAAATTTATATAGATTAGTTTCTTCCCATTTTTGTTGCCATTTTTCATCGATGGTTGTATTATATTTTGCCATTAATATTCCTCCTTATTATGCTCTTAAGTAGAAGATGATAATTTAGCTTTTCTACTTAGCCTTAATGGTATGTATAGATAGATTTATTAGAAAATAAAAAAAACCTTCATCTCAACAAAGAGACGAAAGTAATATTCCGCGGTACCACTCTAATTAGGCATTACACCTCACTTACAAATATAACGGTTTTAACCGTACTTGTTTTTACAAGTAAGCTCTTACTTACAAAGTAAGTTTGTACTTACAAGTAAGTTCATAGGCAAGTTCATATCCTAGCATTACTGCTTCACACCTAAGGGACAAGTTAATAACAGGACCCTAACAGCAGCTCTCTTTAAAGTGCTATAAATACTACTACTCCTAATTAAAGCAATTCATTATAATATATTTGCTTTATGACTTTATTATTATCCATTATAATTTAAATAAAATTTCGTGTCAAGGGCATACCTAGACACATTCAAATAAATAACAAGTTATTTTTTTATTTTGTAAGAAATTATAAAATTTTTCATTTGTAGATAGCTTTTTAATATTTAAATAGCTGAATATAAAAATGTTACTTTAGCTATTTTCGAATTTTATAATTTCTATCCTTTAGCATTTCTAGCAATATATGATCTTGTTATGTGTCTTACTTAAATTTCTTAAGAAGGTTTTTATTTGCATAGACTATAAAGGCAGTAAGAGTATAGTCATATATCAAAAAGGCAAATTGCATAAAAAATATTAGCAAATATATATTAATATTAGGAAGTTTTAATATTACTAATTTGTATATAAATATGATTATGGCGGAATTTATATTAAAATATAGGAGCTTAAGTGCAAACTCTAAAGGTATATTTCTTAGTTTTTCTATGAAATATTTCACAAAGCCATAAGCACCAAAAATTAATATATAGGCAATGCTTATAAGCTTTGAAGGTATGATAAATAAACTAAGCAAGGAAACCGCACTATACACTACAATAGTATTTTTTATTCCCGTAGTTATAATAGAAAGGGGAATAATGCAAGATGCTATGCCTAATAAAAATAGTTTATTTGTAGGTAAAACAGAAGAAAAATATAGCAATATAAGGCTAAGTGCTGCGAAGATGCCACCCTTGGCAATATGATTAGATTTCATAAAAATCATCTCCTAAATTAATGTGCTTAGCAACAGGAAATAAGATCTCCACCTAAACACTCGCAAAGAGTATCTGCACACCATAAGTTAACACATAAATTACACATGTCAGAATCCTTATTTCGCTTACCATAATAGTTATCTCTATAGTTTGAGGAACGGGAACTTAGTTCATTAAAGCTACGTCTGTATTCAGCATTAGTAGGTTCTTGGGTGCAGGCTCTGGTAACAAAATTATAAGCGCTATCATACCAACCTTTTTTAAGGTGCGTAAGTCCCATTAGATAATTCCACTCAGCGGTTTTCGTGCTCATGGAGTTTAGTTTCTGCTCAGCTGAAGCCATATTTCCACGGTTTAAATCCATTCTTATAGATTGATATATGTCATTGCTAGTATAGTCATCCTTTGAAGATCCGTAGGGTGAAGAAGAATTAGTGTTACTAGAAGAACTGTAGCTGTTTGATGAGCCATAGTTACTAGAGGAACTAGTGGTTTTCATAAGTGAATCATAGGCTTCATTTAGTTCTCTCATTTTATCTTCTGCTAAATCCTTTAGTGGATTATCACCATACTGATCAGGATGGTATTTTTTTGCCTGCTCTCTGTAGGCCTTCTTAATATCTTCTTTAGAGGTGCCTTCCTTTACACCAAGTACTTCATAGGGATTTCTCATCTTTATATTCCACTCCTTTTAAGCAATCAATATTGCACGCTTTATTAATCATCATTTTCAATGCTGTAGCATTAACAACTTCAGAAGGAAGTTTATACATCTAACTGAAGTTTTATTTTTGTTATAGAATATTATCCTCACTAAATGGAAATGGGAGGCGTTCCTTCTGAAATGTTGTTAAGAATCTTATCCATCTTTTCCATAAGTCCAAGTTCTAGTATATTATTTAATATATCTTCATTTTTCACTAAAGGCAATCTGTTTAGGTGCTTTAAGCATTGATCAGCACAGGTAGTAAGTAAGAAGTCAATTCTTGGCTTTATCAATGCTAAAAAATTATTTAATTCTAGTGGCTCTGTATTAAGCAATGAATTTATAGCATTAAAAGAGCCACTTTTTACGTCCTTTTCTAAATCGTCATAAGCATCTATAATATATATCCATTTACCTAAGTTATAACCAAGCCAATATAAGTCTTCTCTAAAGGAAGCATCCTTATAATAAAAGGAGATTATAAAGCCTGTAAGATCAGCAAAAACATGAGATAACTCATCTATAGATAGCTGTTCATCTATGGATAGCTGCTCATCTATGCCCATCTTCCCACGACTTGCCTCCATAGTATTAAGTAACAAAAGCTTTTCCTGGGTATACTTCATTACATCCGTATATTCTATTTTAGGTTTTGATAAATAGTTCTTTAAAAATACTGAAAAAACTTTGCTCTTTATTGTTTTATTATCGTAAACATCATCCATTAACTTATAATAGGCTAAAGTAGTATTACAAAAGGCCGCATAATCTAAAGCTGCATTATTATTAATCATAACCTTCTTTTTTAATGGATGAACTAAACAGGTAAACTCCTTAAAATTACTTTTGCTAGGGGATAAAGAGTCTAAGAGTATTGCCAAAAAAGTCATATCGTAATTTAAAGTAAGTCTTGGCAGGTTTCCATAGCTATTTTTTATGGAGTTACATAGACCACAATAATAAGCTTTGAATTTTTCAAAGTCCTTTAGCTTCATCTCCATTTTACAGGGAGTTACATATCCAAACATTATAGTCCCTCGCAAGCTTCTTTTAATTTTAGTATTTCATAAATGGTTTCAGAGGTAGTATCCTCTAGAGAATAACCCAGCAAAGTTATGACTTCCTCAAGCTCAGCTTCATCCTCACTTTCAATTTCTATATAGGGAAAAGGACAGAATTCCTTCTCATTTATATCTATTTCTATAAGGGTATTTTTATACTTATAGCTTTCTCTATATTTTTTAATAGACTGTACAAGTTCAAGACCTAAGGCTTCAAAGATACCCTTAGCAGCAGCTTCATCTTTAATTTCTGATTCATGCTCATCCATAATTTTATACTTTTCTTGACTTATAAGTTTTTTTGTAGTGATATAGTGAACTGTAGAGCTTGTTAACTCATCTTTTACTGTGCGTATTCTTGCATAGCCTTTGTTACTTAAAAGTCTTTTATCCGAGAAATCATAAATATTATTTATTTGGTTTTCTTGTTTTACTTTTAAAGCATTTATACTCCATAGTTTTCTGCGAATTTCTTCTACGTCGATATCAATAATTCTAGTTTCTATTTCTTTCAAAGTTACCTCCTTGCGTCTCTAAGCTTTGCTTAGTTTCTTATTAATTGTGATTATATCACAACTTACATAAAGTAACATTAATATTACATTAAAATTATGAGATTTAATCTGTAAAAGTAGACTTAACCTATAAATTCAACTATTACTCACCAAGAATATAGCAATTTATGTCTTTGTTATAATTACATTTACATAGTATAATAATTAGGCGTATTTAAATAAACACCTAGGGTATTCTTCACTTGTTATTTTTTTATGTACCTTAGGTAAACATTATAGTTAGATAAATATTAAGGCGGTGTTTTTTTGGAATATATAAGAGAAGTAAACATAAATGAAGCTATTATTCACGTTTTAGATAACAATGCAGATGAGCCTATATTAAATGAGTATGCTTTAGATTTAGATGAGGAAAAATATAATTTTTTACTTAAACATATTCAAAAGTGTTTAAAGGATGAAGAATTGAAATATGGAGTTTTTAATGAAGAGAGGAACATAGTTAAAGATTTATCTCAAGAATACTTAAATGGTGAGAATAATTTACTGGTAGTATCTAAAGAATTAGCAAGACAAATGTTTATTTTAATGAGATCTAAAGGAAGTATTCCTTCCTGCGATCTTATAGTAGTATCCTTCACCACAGAGTTTGGACCAGTACTTGGTATATTCAAAATGGATTATATTAAGAATTATGTTCACACTATCGAGTTTGTAGATAATAAATTAGGCATTGATATAGTACCACAGTACACAGGCCTTCCTGGTAGTTCTCAAAGAGTACAAAAATGTGCTTTTATAAAACCTATAAGAAAAGAGAATAGTTTTGATTTAATGGTTATTGATAAAAAAAGCAAAACTAAAGAAAATGAGGAATATGGTTCAAACTATTTTATCAATAATTATTTAGGCTGCACAATTATTGATAATGAAAGAGATGTTACTAAAAACTTTGTGAAGGCAGCTGAAAAATGGACTCAAAACAACTTCGCAGAGAATGCGGATAAAGCAGAGGTTGTTCGCAGTACTATAAAAAGGAAACTTAAAGAAGAAGATAATATCGATGTTAGAGAATTATCTGAGCAGATGTTTTCTGAAAGTCATGATACTAAGGAAAAATTTACTCGGTTTATAACAGAACAAGGAATTTCAGAAAATATTAGCCTTGATAAAGAATGGATAGATAAAAAATTAAAAAGGGTAAGACTTAAAATCGATAAAGATATAGACTTATACGTTGATCAAGAGACATATCACGATAATAGCCGTTTTGAAATACAAAGAAATGGCGATGGAACAATTAATATGATTATTAAACATGTAAGTAATTATGTTGAAAAATAAAAAAGAAAAAAGTATATATTACTACTAATGCAATCACTTCGCTAAGAACTACTAATTATATTTTTAAATAATCTGCTAAAAAACATAAACTCGCTTCCCCTTAGTATTCCTCATGGGCACACAACAATTCTCAATTGTTGTGTCGCTCAAACATATGTTTTTCTTAACGCATCTTATTTAAAAATATAATAAGAAGTTCTAAAGCTTGTTCTAATGCATTATACGTAATACATACTTTCTTTGCGCATGAAAACATTTTTTAGTTTCCTATATAATAAAAAAACTAAAAGACTCACAGTATAGTTATACTGTGAGTCTTTTAGTTTTAATTACTTAGATTTAAACTAATTAGATGAGTTTATAGAACCTAAAACATTTGTAATTTTCTCATTAACTAGTTTAGTTATGTTTTTTCTTGCATCACCTAGGTATTTTCTTGGATCTATTTCACTAGGATTTTCAGCTAGTGTTTTTCTTATTGAACCTGTCATAGCAAGTCTTAAATCAGTATCCATATTTATTTTACAAACAGCCATAGAAGAAGCTTTTCTTAGCATCTCTAGTGGTATTCCACTTGCACCTTTAATGTCTCCACCAAATTCATTGCACATAGCAACAAAGTTTTGATCTACAGCAGATGCTCCGTGAAGAACTATTGGGAAATTGTGAATGCCAGCTTCTTCAAGCTTTCTTGTAATTGATTCTAATCTTTCAAAATCAAGCTTAGCTTCACCTTTAAATTTATAAGCACCGTGGCTTGTTCCTATAGCTATAGCTAAAGAATCAATACCAGTTCTCTTTACGTAATCTACTGCTTGATCTGGGTCAGTATAAGTTGCATCCGCAGCTGAAACATTAACATCATCTTCAATTCCAGCAAGTTTTCCAAGCTCAGCTTCTACTACAACACCTTTAGAATGAGCATATTCAACTACTTCTTTAGTTAATCTTACGTTTTCTTCATAATCATGATGAGAACCATCGTACATTACTGAAGTAAATCCAGCAGCTATTGCAGTTTTAACTTGCTCAAGGTCAGAGCCGTGATCTAAGTGAAGAGCTACATCAAGTCCTGTGTCCTCAACAGCTGCCTCTACCATTTTTCTAAGGTATGTAGGTCTAGCATATTTCATAGCTCCACCTGATACTTGAAGTATAACAGCTGACTTGTGAGCTTCACAAGCGTCTAAAATTCCTTGGATTATCTCCATGTTATTGATGTTGAAAGCACCAATTGCATATTTTCCTTCAAAAGCTTTTTCGAACATTTTAGCAGTAGTAACTAATGCCATATTAATTCCACCTTTCAAATTTTATAATAGGGACATATATTGTCCCTGTGGGACTTTTAATAATATATTATAATTATAAGCTATAAATGGACTATTTTCCACCCTTTTATTATAAATGATATAATAAATAGCAAATTAAAAAATATTGCTTATAGACACTTCTTCATGTTGTATTATATGATCTATAAGATATTTCATAACATGAATGGTGGCTAAGGCTTCGGATTTGTCTTTAGCCTTTGTATATTGAGTTAATTTTAAAGATTCATTATTCATCATATCCAAGTTTTCATGATGAATATAAATTGTTAAAAATTTAGAGGTTTTTTTCCACTGCTTCCTATAATCCAGTGATAAATCATAGGCACCTTCATAATTTTCTTTAATTATATAACTTTCTAGGGTGGAATTCAAATCTTGTAACTGAGTGCAACGAAGCTTTATTGCATTTGAAGATATAAATATTCCTATAATCATTAGAATGAATAGGCCAAAGGCTACTAATATATTCTTCATTTAGTTTTATCTTTCCCTTCTTTAAGTTGATAGAAAAACTCATTTTTAGAATCCATCATACCTATGAAAACATCTTTTGCAGAAGAAATGTTGTTTTCCTTCAGTAGACGGTTTAACCAGGCTTCATCTTTGGATAAATGCTTTAAATTTTTATAATCGATATTACCATCCATAATTAAAGGTATAGGTAAAGACTCTTGCGTTATTTTTATGTTTAGGTCTCCCTTAGTGGCAGTGCTATGCTGAGTTTTTGATAGTATGGATAGCTCACCACTAGTCTCTAATATGGCATATTCAACATCAGATAAATTAAAGAACCCTTTTAATCTAAGTTCTTCTAATAAGTCGTTTATATTAAATCTTTGATATCTAAGCTCTGCAATATCAATTTGCCCATTTTTTATTAATATACTTGGAGTACCCGTTAATACTCTTCTAGCTATTATGCTTTTTAGTTCAAGGAAGGAAGTACCCACTTGGAGAAATAACAAAGTAACTATTGGTACAACCGCATGTAAGATTGGAATTCTTATATCTTGCATTGGGAAGGTAGCAAGCTCAGAAATCATCAGCGCAATTACAAGTTCAAAGGGTTCAAGCTCTCCTATTTGTTTTTTTCCCATCATCCGCATAATGAATATTACGGTGAAGTATAAGATAAAAGTTCGAATTATTAAAGTAAACGTAATATCACCTCACTATTATATATAATGTATATTTTCCGTTTAAATGCGAAAATTATAAGGGGTATATGATACATTTTTAAAAAATTAAAGTATAATAGTACTAACCACTAAAAGATAGGGGATGATTATATGAATAGTTTTAATGTAGAACTTAAAGATGGTAGAAGTATTTTAGCAAAGGAAGGAACTATATTAATTGATATTATTAAGGATAATAATTTATTAAAGGATGTACCAGTAGTTTTAGGTAAGATTAATAATAGGCTTTACGAACTGGGAAGCACTATTGACCATGAGGGTACCTTTGAAGCTGTGGATATTACAAGTAAAATCGGAATGATGACATACGTTAGAACTCTTCAGTTTGTACTAATAAAATCAATTTTGGAGTTGTTTCCCGGTGCTAGAATTACAATAGAGCATTCTCTAAGTAAGGGGTTGTTTGGGGAAATCCATAAGAGCCCTGCGCTTGATATTGACGATATATATGATATAAAGGATAGAATGAGGCAAATAATAGAAGCAGATATTCCTATAAAAAAGGTAGCACTTTCAAAAGCAAAAGCAGTAGAAATTTTTACAGAATATGATATGCAAGACAAGGTTAAGCTTTTAAAATTTGTTAATGCAGAAGAAGTGAAACTTTATGAGTTAAATGGTAGATATGATTACTTTTATGGTCCAATGGCATATTCAACAGGGGTATTAAAAACCTTTGATTTAATGTATTATGATCCAGGGTTTATATTAAGGTATCCAACCTGTGATGCTCCAGATAGAATTCCTAAGTTTCAGGAGCATAAAAAACTAGCTAAAGTATTTTATGAAGCAGAGCAATGGGGAGAGATATTAGGTGTTGGAAATCTTGGTGCTTTAAATGAAGAAATAGTAAATGGTGATATTGTTAATTTGATTAGAGTAGCAGAGGCACTTCATGAAAAGAAAATTGCATATATTGCAGATATGATTCATAAGCGTGCACAAGTAAAATTAGTGCTTATAGCAGGGCCAACTTCTTCAGGAAAAACTACTTTCTCAAAGAGACTTGGGATTCAATTACAAGTAAATGGATTAATACCAATACCTATTTCTTTAGATGATTACTTTGTTAATAGAGAAGACACTCCAAGGGATGAATATGGGGAGTATGATTTTGAATCTATAAATGCTTTAGATTTAGAACTTTTCAACAGAGATTTAGAATTATTACTACAAGGTGAAGAGGTAGAGTTACCAAGTTTTAATTTTAAGACAGGGAAAAGAGAATGGCATGGTCATAAGATTAAAGTGCCTAAAAATGGCGTTATGATTGTAGAGGGAATACACGGATTAAATGAAGCCTTAACTTCCTCAGTACCTATAGAAAGTAAATTCAAGGTGTATATAAGTCCACTAACGCAACTTAATTTAGATGACCATAACAGGATTTCTACTACAGATGTGAGAATGACAAGAAGAATAGTTAGAGATTATTTATCTAGAGGATACGGTGTAGAGGATACAATAAAAATGTGGCCGTCTATAAAACGTGGAGAGGAAAAAAACATTTTTGTATTTCAAGAACAAGCAGATGCAATGTTTAACTCTAATGTAGTCTACGAGCTTTGTGTACTAAAGAAGTTTGCA
>CALJTN010000196.1 GCA_937976175.1 uncultured Clostridiaceae bacterium
ATGCTGTGGCCTGGAGATAGATATATAGATTTAATTTTAGAAGCAGTGGAGGAAGGAAAAATCACAAAAGAAAGAATTGATGAAAGTGTAAAACGTATCCTTACATTAAAAGCACATATCGGCTTACATCAATTAAAAGATGGTGGATATGACCCACAGGCGTTAGATCTTCAAGGTGGAACATTAGAGCCGGAATTAGACAGACAGGCTAAGCAGCTTTCTAGGGAGATTGCAGCAAAAAGCATTACACTAGTAAAAAATGAACAACATCTTCTGCCTTTAGACGGGGGAAAAGTGAAGAAAGTGTTAATAGCAAATCTAAATAGTATTACCTCCGATCGAAAGTTTAATATCGACTACTTCTTTCAAAAATTAGAAGAAAGAGGCTGCGAATTAACCATTGTGGATTATTTTGAACCAACTACTTGTATAAGAGAATTAGAGCGAGCGGGACAAAGATGGGATGCCTTTATTGTACCCTTTATTATTCCTATGCATGGACTGCTTAATACAGTACGACCTACTGGCGAAAGTGCTAAAGGCATTTGGGCCATACAGCAGTTAGAAACGATTAGTCCCATTGTAATTTCTATGGGATCTCCTTATTTATTATATGACATCCCTCAACTTCAAACCCTTGTAAATACTTATTCTGAAAGTGAAGGTTCTATTGACATGCTAGTAAAAGTCTTATTTGGAGAAGTTGCTTTTGAAGGAGATTCACCTGTAAAGGTATGTATGGAGTAATTACACAATCTGAAAAGATGTCACTTTGTTTACTAGATAATGGTTATAGTGATATAAATTTCGTAAAAAGTATAGATCCAATTTTAAAAGGTTACCCTCTATCTACGGGGGTAACCTTTTTTCAAAACCCTTATTTACGTGCATTAGTATGACCTTAACAAGAAATTCTAAAACAATTTAGGACTTGGACTGTTAATCTATGATTTATACATTAGTGTATATAATTTATCACTAGTTGTTACATATATGTTAATATAAACTAATCTTGTATAATATTGGAAATATAATGCGTTGGCCAAAAAAATTAAGGAGGGGTAAAAGTATGAGAATTGTAAGTAAAAGAATACTTGCGCTAGTATTAAGTTTAATTCTAATGATATCCATAGCTCCAAATCATATTACTAATGCAGCAAGTGTACCTGTACCAACTGTAGTAGCAAGTTATGAAATGGAGACGTCAGGTCCTACACTAGTATTACTACGTGGTACTAATTTTGGAACACAACCATGGGAACCAAAGAGTAGCTTTGATAAGGCAACAGATGGAGATATAAATACTTTCTTTGATAGTGCAGATGAAAATGAAGGATATACAGGAATAGATTTAGGTGAGGGCAATGAAAAAGCAGTTAAAAAGATAAGGTTTTTTCCAAGGCTCGGTGAACATCATGTGAGGATGATTGGTGGTAGATTTCAAGGCTCCAATACTAGTCAAGATAGTGGGTATACAGATATACATACAGTATTAGCTGAAGAAGTGACAAATGAAGTCTGGACGGAACTAGACTTAAGTAATAATAATACTACTACTTACAGGTATTTAAGGTACATAGGGGCTGATGGATCTCATTCTAATATAGCGGAAATGGAGTTTTATGCTTTGCAGGACCCTACACTACTAAGTGGTACTAAATTTGGAACAGATCCATCATGGGAACCAGGGGCGGAATATGATAAGGCAACAGATGGAAATACAAATACGTTCTTTGATTATATAGATGCAAATGGAGGATATACAGGAATAGATTTAGGTGAGGACAATGTAAACGTAGTTAAAAAAATAAGGTTTTATCCAAGGTCAAGCCATCCTGAAAGGATGATTGGTGGTAAATTTCAAGGCTCCAATGCTAGTCAAGATAGTGGGTATACAGATATATATACAATAACTCAACAACCGACAAGTAATACTTGGACGGAAGTAAGCTTAAATAATACTACTCCTTACAGATATTTAAGGTACATAGGGCCTGATGGAGGTTATTGTAATATAGCGGAAATGGAGTTTTATAATTCGCCAGGATCAACGCCAGTACCAGTTGTAGGGTACAAGATTAACGCTGGAGGTGCTGCAGAATCAACGTTTGCAGCAGATCAGTACTTTAGTGGTGTTTCGAGGACATCATGGGCATATGAAGTTAATACAGCAGGTGTAACAAATCCTGCACCAGAAGTAGTGTATCGGTTACAAAGGTTTTCTGATAATAGTAACTTAACATACACACTGCCAAACCTCACAGCAGGTGCAAATTATAAGGTACGACTTCATTTTGCTGAAACTTGGTTTGGAGAACAAAATCAGCGTATATTTCATATAAACATTAATGATATAAGAATATTAACTGAATTTGATATATTTGCTCAAGCAGGAGGAATAAATAAAGCTGTCATTAGAGAGTTTTTAACTACTGCAAATTCAGAGGGACAGATAATTATTGAGTTCCTTAGAGGAAGCAAAGATAATCCTACAATTGGCGGGATTGAAGTTATTCCAGCACAAGAACCAACATCACCTACTCCAGAGCCTGGAAGTGAAACAAAATATGAAGCAGAGTCAGGTATATTAAATGGACCTTATATTCGAGATAAAGCTGGTGCATCAGGAGGTAAGATAGTCGGAGGTTTTAATGGTATTGATTATTCTCTTGAGATTCGTAATGTAGTAGCAGGAACAGAATTGACAATCGTCTATGCAACTCCCTCAGACGCAAAAATCAGCCTTTACATCAATGGTGAAGACAAAGGCCAAATAACTCTCCCTTCCTCAGGAGACTGGGATACATTTATTGAAACGGTTGTAGATGTGGTTATTCCATTTGGAGCAAGTATAATGCTTAAAAGAGATTGGGATGATATACCAGCTGACTTTGACTATATAAAAATAAATGGTATCTATGAAATACCGATAGATGCGCCAACAGATCCGATTGTTGATAATCTAAATAAGACTTTTGGATGGACTGATGTAGCAGGTTATACTGGCTTTGAACATTATGAATTTACAACTGATAACGGTGCAACTTGGAAAGATTGTACTGCAAATCCACAGCAACTTGAAAACTTGGGTTATAGTATAGGCGCAGTTGGTGTCAGAGTTAAGGCTCCGATAGGAGGTATTGCAGGACTTATACTAAAATCAGATAAAGCATATTCATATACGCCTGAACAAGGAAATGGATACACATATACTACACTTTGGAGACTTGGAATTGATAACAACTTATCAGATGAGTTCTCTGATTATAAAACAAGTAGCCCAGAAACTATTATAGTTCCAGATGATTGGGCAACGAAAACAGATTGGTCCATAATGTCTAAAGGTATAAAGATGGACAGGAACGGAACAATGGATATCAACTATAATTTAGCAGAAGTTCCTCAAAATGGGGTGAAACTAAGCTTTAGGGTACTAGATGCAGGTATAGCTATTCCACAGATGGCGGTATTCTCAAATGGCACAATGTCAGGACTTATACAAATAGCTGGATTAAATGGAAGTAATGCGGTAGATAGTAACGGAAATCAATTGAAATATAAAAACACATATGAGCTTTATATTCCAAAAGAATTCTTGAAACTTGGATCTAATGTATTAAGACTTCAAGCAGACAGCGGAATGTATGCTGATAGCTCAGGAGATTCGCAGATCTGGTGGAATTGGGACCATGTAAAGCTAGAAGCTCTTGACCAACCGGCGGCAGAGCCTATCCATGGAAGATATATACATTTAGGAACAAATATATCAAATTGGTTTCGTTATGATGAAGATATAATCCGTCTTTACCCTCAATTATTAAAATGGATGGGTATTGCATACAGTGGAAACTGGATGAGAACCTCCTTTTGGACTGAAACACAATCACAATGGAGACCATATGGAAACCAGTTACTTTTAACCATGAAGGACTTAAATGTTACACCACTTCTTAATGTTTTAGGTGGTAATGTAATGAAGAGTGAGGAGATGTCACAAGGTATTGTAACAACTGAGACTCGTACGTATCTTGAGAATTTTATAAATGAATTCGGTAGTGGCTTTGAATACGTAGAAGTAGACAACGAACCAGGTCTATTCGGAAGTTCTATTGCATCAAATATTGCATTTGCAAAGGAATTACAAGATCTACGTCTAACGCACATACCTCAATTAAAGATAGTTGCACCTGGGTGGGCGTACTGGCCGACGAATGGAACTCCTCCCGGTTGGGCACGTGATCCTTACTACCGAAGACTAATAGAAGACGAATGTGATCTTACAAATGGACATAGTTATGGTACAACTAATGTAACTCAAGCTAGAGGTGCATCATTGGTAGAAACTCTATTAACCTACTCGGATTATTCAGGTGATGGGTTGGCAAAAGAAATGGTTGTGTCAGAATGCGGAGCAAATGACAACTCATCAGATAACAATATCTACGGTACATCAAATAACACCTTCTCATCAGTATTTGATAGAGAAATGCGTGGAAATATTAGTTTTGCTAATCACATAATGCAACATGCAGCATTCTTTGAAGATGGTGGAAGTATATACTCCCTCTTTAACCACAACATAGACTTTAAAACACATCAAGCAGAGGATACTACTGCATGGTTAAACAAGAATGATCCAACATCTGTAAGACTTGAAATATTCCGTCGTTTATCCCTTGCATATGCGACACATGGAACTCCATTAACTTATGAATTTACAAATTCAAGTGCTCTCCAGAACAAAAAAGCTTATTTCCGTGCTGTTGACACAGCAGGTGTTGGAAAATCAGGTATTGGTGCAGAGTCAGATAAGATATTATTAAACTTTGTAAACTTTGAAAAAACAACACAAACAATAAGTGTTAAAGTTACAATGCCAGAGAGTGGAACCTATACAGGAGAACGTTTTGGAGCGGGTCTTTCTTACGCAACAGCCCATTCTGTAATTGCTTCATTAGAAGCTACTCCATTTATTGAACTTACAGAAACCGTGGCTCCTGGCCAATCAGTTCAGTACATCCTGCATACAAAAGAAACTGTTAAGCCGACTACACCTACTAATTTAAACCAAACTGAATTAACTTACGAAAGGGTAAGAATCTCATGGGGCGCTTCAACAGATAACGTTAAATTAGCAGGGTACAAGGTATATCGTAGCGATAATACTTCTAAGCCTCTCGCGATATTACCTAGAGCTCTGACTGCATATACTGATTATGCTGTATTAGAAGGTACATCTTACACATACACAGTAACCGCGTTTGATGAATCGGGTAATGAATCTGAAACAAGTAATAGTGTAACTGTAACAACTCAAGAAGCTCCTGTGACACC
>CALJTN010000197.1 GCA_937976175.1 uncultured Clostridiaceae bacterium
TTCTAAAGAATAAAAAGATATTATTGAGAGCAAAAACACATTAGCACATAAATTATTTTACTAGAATAAATAAAGTAGATTTTAAACTTGAAGAGGAAATATTTATGATTCTCTTTAAAAAGAAAGATATATAAGGAGGGGCTAAATGATATATTATAATTCAACGGGATTAACAATAAGGTCTATGCAAAAAGAAGATGCAGAAATATTTTATAAAACATATCTTTCTTACGATTGGCATCCTAATATAGATACATACTTAAACTACTACAAAGAACAAGAAGAAAATTCTAGGTTAGTATTTATCGCAGAATACCAAGGAGTTGTTGCAGGCATATGTACGCTAGTATTGAATCCAGATGAAGGACCTTTTGGAAAACAGGGGATTCCGGAGATTGTTGATCTATGTGTGTTTTTTGATAGGCATAATAAGGGGATTGGTAGTAAGTTACTTGATGTTGTGGAATTTGAAGCAGTTAAAATAAGCACAAAAGTATACTTAGCTGTAGGTGTACATTCTGGATATGGCGCAGCACATAGAATCTATGTAAAAAGAGGATATATACCAGATGGTTCTGGTGTATGGTATAAAGGAAAGCAGTTAGAGCAATATGCAAATTGCTGCAATGATGATGATCTATTGTTATTTCTAAGCAAAGAGTTGGGACACGTTTAAGCTTTCAATTTATTTTATATATTCACAGAATTTGTTTTTGGTCATTGGTAATTTCAAGTATTCAACTCAAAACAAGAATTTATATAATCTCCTGTTATAATTAAGTCACTACTATAAACATAGGTGGCCAATCGAAACATTTTTTAGAGAAACTAAAAAATAGCCTAGTATAGCTTATTTGAATTTTACATGGTAGGATTTAACTGTGGTTTCGTTCAATTATAGCTACAATAAATTAATATTCATTAATTTACTATTAACCCATTAATTTTAGAATTGATTAACAAGGAGGGTATAAATTTGAAGCTTCAATTAATAAGAGCTACTCATGATATGGAAGAACAATATTACGATTTCGCAAATGAATGGGAAAAACATACTGAGCCAATTGTTCCATACTCTGCTAGGCTAGTTGATATGGATTATAAATCCTGGCTAGAATATACCTTTAAAATAGAAAGTAAAGATACTTGTCCGTCACACTTAGTTCCCGCTCACACCTATTTTTTAGTTTTAGAAAATAAAAGAATTATTGGCTCAGTAAATATTAGACACTACTTAAATGACTATTTGCTTAACTTTGGTGGACATATTGGCTATGGTATCCGTCCATCAGAACGAAAGAAGGGCTATGCCTCATTAATGTTGTCTCTAGCTCTACCTATTGCAAAAGAACTTGGAATCAATAAAGCTTTGATTACTTGTAATAAAAATAATAAAGGCTCTGCTAAAACAATCATAAATAATGGCGGAATCTTAGAAAATGAAGTTATGGAAGATACTGAAATAACTCAGAGGTACTGGATAAGCATTGAACCTACCAATTAATTCATTATTATGGGGTGTACTGTATGTTAATATGTCCGAAATGTAAATATGAATATGAAACTGGAGTTTCTGTTTGCAGTGACTGTGGAACTACGTTAGTTGAAGAGCTTAAAGACATTGAAATAAATACAACTGTCAAAAAAGATGATATCTCAAATTGGTTAAAAGGATTTGGTAATATTACAGCACAGAAGGCTATAACCGTCTTGTTTTACTTAGTATGTATACCTTTGTTTATATCAAGTATTATGTTCGGTAAATATATTTACCTTACAAAGAAGTATTTTAAAGATATTTCCTATATGCAAGACGGTGTAAAATGGTTTACCCAATCTGAAGTAAATAATCTCCCCTTAGCAATATTTTTGGCCAGTATTTACTTTGTGTTTAGCCTTCTTATTTGGAAAATTATTTGTGAACTATTAATCATTATTTTTAGGTGCTTTGAGACCTACACGCAAAAAAAATAACCTTGAATTATTTTTGTTTTATAGATATTATAGTTTCTGATGTATACTAACTAAAGTCTAGTTATGATTGGAGCATATGAAATGAAAAAGTTTAAAAAATTCTATATAGAAATTACAAATGTATGTAATCTTTCCTGCACCTTTTGCCCTGAGACATGTAGGGCTCCTGAATTTATGAAAATAGAAACCTTTAGCAAAATATTAGACCAAATAAAACCTCACACGGATTATATATATTTTCATGTTAAAGGAGAGCCATTTCTACATCCTAAGTTAGATGAATTTTTGGATTTAAGCTATGAGAAAGGCTTTAAGGTTAACATAACTACTAATGGAACTCTTATAAACAAAGTTCGGGATAAAATAATCCAAAAACCTTCACTAAGACAGCTTAATTTTTCCCTGCACAGCTTTGATGGCAATGAAGGTGTAACCTGTAAGGATGAATATATTAATAGCATTATTTCCTTTGTAAAAGAAGCCATAGCTACAACTGATACTTTATTTTCTCTAAGATTATGGAACCTGGATAAGGATAATACTACAAACATTGAAGCTAAAAAAAATCAGGATTTACTTTCTGTAATTGAAACTGCCTTTCAGCTTCCTTATAAAATTGAAGAGGAAATACACCCAGGTAGAGGCATCAAAATTTGTGATAAGGTATATCTAAACCAAGACCATGAGTTTCAGTGGCCAGATTTGAAAGTAGCAGAGGATAATAGTCCTGGTTTTTGCTATGGACTAAGAAACCAAGTTGCCATACTAGTAGATGGAACTGTAGTACCCTGTTGCCTTGATGGGGAAGGTGTAATTAATCTAGGAAATATTCACGAGACTCATTTCTCTGAAATAGTTGAAAGTGAGAGAGCTAACAATATCTTCAATGGTTTTTCTAGGAGAGAAGCCGTTGAAGAGCTATGCCGAAAGTGCGGATATAGAAAAAAATTTAACGGTATTTCAGAGAGAATTCTTTAATTAGCTCCTTAAGGCATATTCAAAAAAATAACTAGTCAGTATGCTAGTCTATTTCGCACCATACAACGCCTACTGAACCATTGGATAGAACAACTATCCGCAGGATCTGTCTTCTTGTCTGATGCGAAATATCCTTCGCATCTTTGACTTGTTATTTTCTTTCATATGCCTAATATAATAAAACACAGGCCAGTTTTCACAAGTTGGCCTGTGTTTTATTATAAAATAATCTATTTTTTATTTATATCAGCGTCTCCTGAAACTGTTCCAATCCTAATTGTTTTCTCCCCATCTCCAACAATTCCTTTAACATTTCTCTTCTCTATTTTTCCTGTTATCACTAAGGGAAACTCATTATCTAACTTCCCTGAGGTAGTACTAAACTCCAGTTTAAATTGGGAATTCTTTGGAAGACTTAACTTCACATTTCCTGACACTGTTCTTGCTTCTACATCATTATCAAACTCTTTATATAATGCCGTAATCCTCCCCGAAATTGAGTTTGCCTTAATATCTCCAGTAATTTTTTCAATTTTTATATTACCTGAGGTTGTCTTAAAGATGTTTCTTTTAGCTGAAATATCTTTTATGTCAATAGTGCCCGAAACACTACTAACATTGATTATGTTGGATACAATTGAATTTATTTTTACATTTCCTGAAGTTGTGTGAGCCTTAAAATTATCAGTCTCAAGCTTATCAATGTCTACTTTTCCTGATACCGTTTCTATAGTTATAGGTTTTTTATAGTTTTCTGGAATATACACATCTAATTTTGTACTTAAACTAAAAAAACCCATAGACATAAATTGTTTTGGGTATTTTATTGATATGTCTAGTTTATCTCCGCTTAAGCTTGTTTCTAATTTAGGCGCCTTGCTTAAATCTGAAGTTGTGCCATGAAAGTGCACCTTTATATTGTTATCCTTTGATAAGATTACATTAATATCCGAGCTCACGGTATTAATTAAAACCTTATTTATATCACTTATATTAAACTCCTTGATTTCATCAATACTTCCTTTTCCCTTTGATACTGACACTGCTTTATCTGCTTTTAATATGTCTTGACCATGGATTCTTGCATCTATTACGGCAAAAACTATTGAAATTATTATTGCTAGCAAAAATATTTGAACTGCCTTCTTAACATTAAAATTACTCATCTTACTCCCCCTGTTACATTATTTGCCATGATATCATTTTATCATAGGGTATTAGATATTGTAAATCATTTAAAAAAACTAAATATAGTTAAATCTTATAACTAGTATGGATTAATATAGCAATAGTGGAGATACTATGATTTATAACTATAAGGCACATTCAAAAAAATAACTAGTCAGTATGCTAGTCTATTTCATATGCCTAAAACTGTACTAAGAGGTGATAAGATGAGAATACCTAATCATATCGGAGTAATTCCCGATGGAAATAGAAGATGGTCTGTAGACAAGGGTTTATCAAAAGATAAAGGATATGACTTTGGACTAGATCCTGGTTTGTCTTTGTATAAACTTTGCAAGGATATTGGTGTAAAAGAAATAACTTACTATGGTTTTACTACGGACAACACAAAAAGGCCAGCCTTGCAGAGAGAAGCCTTTGTTAAAGCTTGTGTAGATGCAGTAACACTTTTAAGTACTCAAGATGCTGATTTATTAGTAGTAGGAAATAGCGATTCCCCTATGTTTCCTAAAGAACTACTGCCCTATACGTCGCGAAGAACCTTTGGTAAAGGCGGTATAAAGCTAAATTTTCTTGTGAACTATGGCTGGGAGTGGGACCTAAGTAATCTGGACCAAAATAAAAGTAGCAAACGAAGTAATATATTTAATTGTATAAAAACTAACGACATCTCTAGAGTAGATTTAATTATTCGTTGGGGTGGAAGAAGGCGTCTTAGCGGATTTCTACCTTTACAATCAATATACTCTGACTTTTATGTTATAGATGACTTTTGGCCTGATTTTAAACCCGAGCACTTATCAAGTGCTTTAAATTGGTACAGTGAACAAGATGTAACGCTGGGTGGCTAAGTTGCATCTATTACTTTGGATAGATGTAGCTTATAAAATAAACTATATCTATTTTTTTATGTGTTAGATTATGCTATAATTAACCTAATTTCTCAGCTTGATGTTTTTATTAAAGGAGTATTTTATGGCTAATGAAAAGATAAACTGCTATAGATGTAAGCATTATTATATTACTTGGGATCCAGCATTCCCTAAGGGTTGTAAACTTTACTGTTTTAAGTCCCTGAATTTGCCTTCCATACTAGTAAAGCAATCAAGTGGACTACCTTGCGGCAAATTTACACCAAAATATAAATAGATTGATTTTCATAAAATCACTGATATATTTGAATTGCAAATAAAGCATATAACTAAATAGTATAAATATACCTCTAGTTATATGCTCTATAAATGCCTACCATATTAATCTGTTATTCTTCTATCTGGACCAATTATCTCATATGCGTAGGGTTCAGTTTTTTCTTGCCTTATGGTGCCATCTTTATTAAGTCCTGTAGTCATTGTAGGTATATTTACTAAATTACTATCTTTACCTTCGATTTCAACATATCTATCTAATCCGTCTTTAAAATTTTCATATTCTTCATTGCTTAATTCTCTGCCCTTCATATGTCTCAAATTACATCCCTCCTTTTAAATCATCATCTTTCATGTTTAAATGTAGTTAAACATTATACTATCCATATATAAAGGCTTATATACTTAATAACTTATAAGAATATTATTGTGCTATAACATAACATTGTTAAAAAGATTTTTTTTTTACTTATTTAAAAATAAAAACGCTTATTAAGCGTTTGTAGTATGAGAATTATTATTTTTTATTTATAACTTTATAAAGCACATTCGCTAGTTGTTCCAGGGTATAAGGCTTTTTAATGCAATCCTTAAATCCATAAGCTTTACAATCATCCATTACAGAATCACTACTGTAACCGCTTACTATTATTGCATTTGCATTTGCATCAAGCTCTAGAAGCTTTACAATTGTTTCTTTCCCACCCATCCCCCCACGTATGGTTAAGTCTATTATTACTGCATCAAAGATTTTATTCTGTATAATTGAATTTTTATAGGCTTTAATAGCCTCTTCACCATTTTTTGCAAGTTCCACCTCATATCCTAGTTCCATAAGCATAAGTCTGTTGATTTCTCTAATGTTTTTGTCATCATCCATTACTAGCACTTTACCTGTACCCTGCAGTGCTTTTTCATACTTAACTCTATCCGTAATTACCTCTGTTTCTGATGCTAATAAATAAATATAAAAACTCGTACCAACTGCTATCTCAGATTCTACATATATATAGCCGTTATGCTTAGCAATTATTGAATAACTAGCTGCAAGCCCAAGGCCTGTGCCATCAGCCTTAGTAGTAAAGTAGGGCTCAAATATCTTATCTATATTCTCTTTAAGAATACCCTTGCCTTTATCCCTTATCTCTATAACTACATATTTTCCTTGCTTTATATTATTTTTATTATTTTCTTCTACATACACATTATTAGCACTTACTTTAATAGTACCTCCATTTGGCATGGCTTGCCCTGCATTTATCAATAAATTATTGATAACTTGACGAATTTGACCTTCATCTACTTCTACAGGCCATAAATCCTGTGCTATTGAAAAACTGCACAGGTTATTAGACCCGCTTAACACCATATTAGCAGTTTTTTTAATTAAGCTTTTTATGTGTATGTTCTTCTTAATTGGCACCCCATCTTTTGAAAAGTTCATCAATTGTTGATTAAGATCCTGCGCCTGCAGGGTTAATTTCTCAATTTGTGAAAACTTATTATAAATTTTATTATATACTTTATTAGTACTTTTATTTAAATATCTTTTTATAATATATATATTTCCTAGAATTATAGTTAATATGTTATTAAAATCGTGAGCAATTCCTGCTGCAAGGATGCTTAGGGAATTTACTTTTTCTAACTTTACTAACTGTTCTTCAAAAGAATTTCTCATTTCTTGTAACTTTTTTTGCATTTCATACTTTGATCTTAAATATTCACTTACATCGTTTATAATTACTTTTATTTCCACACTCCCATTATGTCCATAAAGTGTCTTTTTAAAGATTAATTGTAGGAAATATAGTGTTTCTTGAACTTGTATTCTTTTCATGTGATTTTGTTGGTTAGAGCCACTCTTAATAAACTCTTGAGTTTTTATAATAAGCCATATTGGTACGGCAAATTTATTTTCATTATTACCACCATTGCATTCTTGTGTGCTTACCTTTTGTAGTATATTTTTTGCGTCCCCGTTTAAATAGTTAACTTTAATATGTTTATCAAAACATATCACGCCAATAGGTAACTCCTCATACTCAATAAATGTAATTTCTTCGCTTAACCCCATTATTCTTAGCCCCCCACATATTAATAACTTAAATGTTTAATAGAAACTTAAATAAAATTGTTACTTTTATGTAAACACAAGAATATTATACCATTATATGTATTTATTTTCATCTATTTGTTTATTATTAAAATTTATTCTTTTTCTATTGAGCATAAATGAAAATAGCGTTAAGAATAATACATACCATTCTTAACGCTATTTTTTATTAAAAAATTTTTAGTGAATAACCTCTTTAAGTACAT
This sequence comes from uncultured Clostridiaceae bacterium, assembly GCA_937976175.1. Taxonomy (GTDB): domain Bacteria; phylum Bacillota; class Clostridia; order Clostridiales; family Clostridiaceae; genus Clostridium_AD. The sequence continues at coordinate 7,611 of CALJTN010000197.1, forward strand.
CTTCTTTAAACTTCTCTAGCCCTATTCGCTGAATAAAGTCCCCTAGTTTTTCCCCCATGTCTCCATTAGCCTTATAATATTCCATTAGAGTATCAACCACAAGAAATACCTGTTCCTCTGTTAACTTATCTATAATAATGTCAGCTACCCTAGGAGTAAAACCGCCACTACCACCTGCTGTTACCATGTACCCCTCTTTGTCCCCTATTACTCCTAAATCTCTAGCATAAACACTGGTACAAGCATTTCTACAACCAGCCACTCCAATTTTGGTTCTACAAGGCATTTCCATACCATGGTAACGCTTATCTAAAGCCATACCAATCTTTAAGGAGTTCTGTTTCGCTCTTTTACAAAAGGCTGCTGGGCACATATGAACATTCTTTACAGAGTTTACCGACTTAACACCAGGCTCCATACCTAGTTCTTCCCATACTTTTGCAACATCTTCAGGTTCTAGACCTAATATGGCAATCCTCTGTCCTGAGGTCATTTTTAAGATTCCTTTATATTTTTCCGCTACTTCAGCTATTCTTGAAAGTTGTTTTGAGGTTATGAATCCCCCTGGAATGTGAGGTGTTACACCATAAGTTCTTTTTCCATTTCTTACTTTTTGAAGTACAGCATATTTAGGTTCCATTGAATCTCCTCCTATTCCACGGGGAACGTAATGTCCTAGTTATCTTATTCACTAAGTACATTTACTTCCTTATAATTTGATTTACTCCCATTATACCACTATATTCTAAACCTTCAATGAATTTATAGGTATATTCTTCATTAGAATTCTCAATAAATGCCTTAGTCCATATGTGTCTAAGATTATAAAATATATTCACATCTCCGCTTACTTTTTCCCAATAGTTTTTATGAATACAACTTGTAGTTTCCCATTCTAATATGTTACTTTCTGACTTTATAAGTCTAGTTACTCTATCACAAGGCATACCTTCTAATAAGTAATTATTAAGAGTATTAAATAGTTCTTCTGGGGTTCCTGGCATTTCCTTTGTTTTTGAAGTTTCTCCAACAGTCTTACCTTGATTTGCAAAACATTCCTTGGCAATAGTTTCTGCCTCTTCTCCGTGTTTTTTAACCATTTCTGTTATTATTAATGCTGTTCTAGTTTCAACCTTGCTAATCTTATCTTGTAGCCATCCATGTATATTAGATGCATCAATTATATCCTCTATGTTCTTTGTAGTGTCTATTGGGCTTCCATAAGCTAGAGATCTTTTAGCAACATCTTTTGCGTAATCTCCGTACTTATCTATATAAGCCTTTTGTAAGTTTTTTTCTAAATCCTCTGCTAATAAAATTTTATTAAATAACCATGTGTGAATCGGTGCTAAAAAAGCGCTCATTATTATTCCTCCAATATTTTTTATTCTTTCAATCTATGCCTTAATAATAGTACATTTAACCTAAAATCACAGTAACTTATGTTACCATATAAACCATTGCTAGAAATTAATTACTATAGAAAAGGTGCCAATTTATATCTTCTTTTAAAATAAAAAGAGCATGAATGCTCTTTTTATTTTAAATTTACTAAAGTAATTTAATTATTCATCAATTCTTATTGCAGACTTACGTTTTTCTTTTTGCATTTCAGAAGCTTCAATAGTTTCTGGCTTTCTAGGTTTACTATCTTTTCTCTTTGCTGGCATCTCAATTTGTTTGTACGGCATAAAATCACCCCTTTGTAAGATATTTTCTTACTTTTATGATGATTTTATTCATATATTTATTTTTACTTTATGTATGTTTCAGGATTCTTAGGCTCACCATTTTCTCTCACCTCAAAATGTAAATGAGGCCCTGTACTGTTGCCAGTATTTCCTACTTCTCCTATTTTTTCGCCTCTATTTATAACTTCACCTTTCTTTACAGTAATAGCACTACAATGTGCATATATAGTTTCTATGCCATCACCATGATCAATTTTTATTACATTTCCATATCCATCCTGCCATGCTGCATAAGTAACAGTACCATCTAGAGCAGCATTTATTGTTGCACCAAAACTAGCTGCTATGTCAATTCCTTTATGCATTTTCCCCCAGCGCATGCCAAAACTTGAACTTACACTTCCTCTCGATGGTCTGTTCATATATGCCAGTTGAAGTATTGCTGGTTTATAAGTTCCCACGTGTATCTCTTTATTTTGTGCTGGTGTTGTGATTTCTGTTTTTAAAATTTTTTCAGCCACTATATTATTATTGACTACTATAGTCTCAGAAGTAACTTTTTTAACTCCGTTCCTTCCTTCACACTCAGTCTTATTAACGCCACTCATTAGTTTATCAGAGGACTTCATAATTGTAGTAGGGTATATAATTTCTTCTTTAATTATATTTCCTACTATTTTAATATTTATCAGTGGTCTTTGTGCTTTACTGTTATATTCAATTAATGCATTGACAATTTCAGAGTTTTCATGAAGTTCTCCTATTCGAGCTTTAACAGCCTCATAAGTAACCTTATTTTCTATATTTACTTTTCTAATACTATTTAGCTCCACTTTATTAGAATAGTAATTCTTAACAGAACTTAAAATTTCTTTTCCTTGGCTTTCACTTATTACATATGCTACTTTTCTATTATCTGATTTCATTAGAAATGCATCTACTACTATGTTAAATCTTTTTAACATTACTTCCCTAAGGTTATCTCCACTTATAAACACATTATCATCATCTACTTTTACTTTATCTAAGGTGAAATCTTTTTTTATAATTACATTGTTATACTTAGATCTAATTTCATTCTGTAATTCTACATATGTTTTATTAAATTCCTTTTTCCACATTATAATTTTCCAGCTCCAAAAGTGGTGTATTTCCTATTAAAT
>CALJTN010000198.1 GCA_937976175.1 uncultured Clostridiaceae bacterium
GTCTCAGGAATGGAGTCTTTTTGCCCAAGATGATTATATTGAAAAAATGAAGATTTTTCATGAACATTATATGCCGTCCAATGATATTTTAAGGCCCGTAATGGAAGTGTTCTTGGGGATGGATATTGATATTATTGCGCCACAGCACGGTTCTATTATTACATCAGATATAGGCAGATATATCCGAGAACTGAGGGACCTTGAATGCGGCGCATTTTTAACACCTATAAAGAAGGAACTCTCAAGAGCTGGAGGCTATCTGCGTCTGTGCAATGCTATCTTACAACGCTATCAAGCGATTTTTAATAAACAAGAAGTATTAAGTGTTATAAGGGATTTAGAGATAACAATAGACAAGGAGACACTTGATATCTCTGATTATAACTACACAGGAGAGGTGCTTTGGAATCTTATATTCGAGAAGTTTTTAGCAATAAAGGGCATTGAATCCTTGATAATCATTGAACCTTTAGTCATTAAACTTTCAAAGGAATTTGATATTCCCATGCCGGCTGTATTTGAAACCAGTATCAAAAAGACCTACACACTTACTAAAGAGAATGCAAAGCTTAAGCAAGTTAACGAGCAGCTTGACCTAGGGATTAGACAAACACAGGAGAGGCTGGTAAGATGCCCTATTACGGGATTATATAACTATGAGTTTTTCAAAAATTACTTAGTAACAGAGCTTGATAAGACTGCAGAAGGGTTTAATGCGACAATTATTATTATTAATCTTGATAATATGGAAAAAGTCAGATTTTCATATGGAGATGGCGAAGTTGAAGAAGTGCTTAAGAACACTGTGTATATCATTAATGACCTTAAGCAAGAAAATACGGTGCTATTTAGGCTTCAAGGCGCAGCTTTTGCATGGTATTTACCACATACATCTAAGGAAAATGCAGCCCAGAATGCAGAGAAGATAAGAAATGCAGTAGCGGCTTCTGAAAAATATATTGAAAAGATTACAATATCTTTGGGCGTTGTAAGTCTGGAGGAAGTTAAGAATCATGAGAATTTTACTAAGAGGCCTTTTGAAATGATCTATGAGCTTGCTATGTGGCGTGTGAGACTTGCTAGAAGTAGAGGTATGAACATGGTATGCAGTGATTCTGACGTAGGGGACTATAAAGAAAGTATAGGAAAAGTATTGGTAGTAGATACAGACGATGTGAATGTGGATGTCATTACAACTTTTCTTAGGAATATGAAATATGAAGTACTAACGGCAAAAGATGGTGAATCCGCATTGAAGATAGCAAAAAGAGAAGTGCCAGATATCGTTATCACAGAAATAATGCTTCCCAAAATGGATGCATTCCTGATACGTGAAAAATTGATGATGGAATCCTATACTAAAAACATACCCTTTATAATTGTTTCACACCTTAAAAACGAGGACACCGTTAAAAGAGCTGTGAGTCTTGAGATAGAATATTATTTAAAAAAACCGTTCATGCTCTCTGAGCTACTAGGGATTATTAAACAGAGAATTAAAGGGGGCGGGTACCAATGAGCTTGAGTTTTGAAGTATGCTTAGCCATAGTAGTATTATTGTTATATATCGATAGTATAATAGTGCTTAAGCTTTTGGCCAATAGATTAAAAAAATTTGGCAGGAAGGAAAATCTTATTAAACAGAAGCAAAGACTTATTAATGTATTTTCAGGAGAGAGGAAACGAGGGCAGACCAAGCATTTTATAGAGAGTTATAGACAAATGAAACACTCAATTATTTTGGACCAAAAACAGAAAGAATCTGTTGAAAGCATTCTAGATATCAATCAACATGAGCAAAAAAACATTAGAAAGTTATCCTCGTTTTTTGCACTTAGAAGAATAGAAGCAGCTGCTGAGTTAAGTCTGGTTGCCTCAGACAAGGCAAGAGAAGCACTTGAAAAAGCAATAACTAAGCAAAAGTCTTACCCTGTTAAACTCTATATGGCGAGTGCACTCTCAGATATAGGGGATGAAAAGTCAATTCCAGTGCTTATTGCAACCTTGATAAATGCACATCGTTGGTATAGAGACAGGGTTAATATGATGATCATAGATTTTGGAGAAGCGTTTCATGCTTATTTGCCTGGGATCATACACCGAAATGAAGCAGAAATAAAAGAATTGATCGTTGATTTTGCTGCACAGTTTTATACAACTACCCTAAAAGATTATTTAATTAAGCTGATGGATGAAAATGAAATAGCAGAAAACACGGAAAAGTATAATACTATGGATAAGCTAGTAAGATGCTGTGGGAACTGTACCTTCGGCAGAATATCTGATGAAGCGGGAAGTAGGCTTTGTACATACAAAGGGGCTGTCAGCCCTTATTATAAATGTTGGCGTTTTAAACGGCTGCCAGTTAGTATTGATGGCAGAATAAGCCGGCAAAATCTCGTTTATAAGGTAGCTGAAACAGTAGCTAAACTTTATCCCAAAGTGCTTATGGATGAAAAATATTTAAAGAGTAAAGACTCTAAAATAAGGGAGATTGCGATAAAGGCCTTATCCAGGTTTGAGGTAGATGAAAGCTTAGGCAGACTAGTTACGTATCTTTATAATGAAGAAACATCCAGAGCAGCTATAAATGGAATCTCAGAGGTTCTTAATAAAAGGCCAGAGCTTATTAATAAGATTGCAGCGTTTTTTAATGAAGAAAAGAATAGCAAAGTAAAAGAATACCTTGCTGAGATTCTTTCGAGAAAAGCCGAATATTTTATTATGAAGTTAGTATCTAAAGATAAAGATATTGCAGGTAGTATCATAGAACAGGTGCTATTGGCAGGAAACCCAAGCAATATTATAGATTTTCTTAATAAGAATAAGAATATTGATATAGAAAACGAACTAGTTGCAATAATAAAGACAGTTTTATCGAAAGATAAAGCTTTAGGAATGGAGTTAACAAGATATTTAAATGACACGATACTAAAAAAATGCGGACTTGTTAAATGGGAAGAGAATGAAGTGCCTAGGTCAGAAACAAAGAATAAAAATCTAATTCAAGTACTTTCTTCAGTCATTCTTGTCACGCTATTAATTTTTCCCATTATTTATATACTGCGGTATTTTCCAAGGCTATTTAATACCCCACTAATAAAACAATTTAAAACGTATGTTATAGACTTCAATTACTATTTAGTTTTTTATTCTGTTGCAATTAACTTGATTTACGGGGCACTTCTAATACTTTCTTTTATAAATGTAAGAAGACAGTCTAAGTTATGGCGTTTAAAGGGAATTACTATGCTCTTTAAAAAAAGAATGCTGCCATCTATATCTATTATTGCACCAGCCCATAATGAAGAAAAAACTATTATTCAAAGTGCTCATTCGTTACTCAACTTAATCTATCCTGATTATGAACTTATTATTGTGAATGATGGGTCTGATGATAACACATTAGAAATTCTAATCAAGCACTTCGACCTAAAAAGAGTAGATTATACCTTTGAAAATAAGCTTAAGACAAGGCCTATTCAAGCTATCTATCTCAATCCATCTATGCCTAAACTGATTGTAGTAGATAAGAAAAATGGCGGAAAAGCAGATTCTTTAAATGTAGGTATTAATATCTCAAGCAGAGAATATTTCTGTGGTATAGATGCAGATTCTCTTTTAGAGGCAGATGCACTTCTCAAACTGGCTTCAATGGAACTTGATGCAGGAGTCGAAACACCTGCACTTGGGGGTAATATCTTTCCTGCT
>CALJTN010000199.1 GCA_937976175.1 uncultured Clostridiaceae bacterium
GAGGGGAAATATATTCTACACCAGTATATAAAACACGGAAACTATTAATGTCTGCTGTAATATGCTTAATGCTATCCATAATTAAATTATCACGGGTTCGAACTAAGCTGATATTACTATGTCTACCCATTATTTCAATTATTAAAGAGTATACACTATCAAATCCTAATTCATCGCTACTTTTAAAGTCAATAACTAGTAATCTATCGGAATCTATTTGTCTTATATCTAAGACAGAAGCAGTATTTAAATATTTTCTTAGAACCATGCAAAACATAGGTGCCTGAGCTGGATTTTCCTTATTAAAGTCTGTAAAGTGAATTCTAGGATAATTGGAACTTGAGCTTATTAACAATTTATAGACTTTTCTATTTTTTTTAAAACTTAGTATGATTTCATCTTTTTCTGGTTGAGTTACTTTATCTACTCTACAATCTATGATTATATCCTTTATCTCATCAATGAGACTAGATAAATAAATTCCATCTAATGCCATATATATCATCCCTTCCCTTGCTTAGGTGTTATAAATTTATATGTATACTTTGTAAATAATACATTATATAATATACTATTATTAAGATAAACTATACTTAATAGTATACCATTAAAGAAAATTATTGAAAAGCAATAGTAGGAGGATAACAATTAATAATTGTTATTTTATCCCACAGATAGCAGGGAGGATGAGTTGTGTGGAAGTTTTAAATTTTACAAAAATGCAAGGCACAGGGAATGATTTTATTATTATTGAAGATTTTGATAGTAAATATGAAAATCTAGAGGGATTAGCTAGAAAACTTTGTGATAGGCATTTTGGAATTGGTGCAGATGGTATTTTAATAGTAAGGAAAAGTAATATAGCAGATATTCAAATGATAATTATTAATACGGATGGGTCTTATGCATCTATGTGTGGTAATGGAATAAGGTGTTTTGCCAAGTACATTTGGGAGAAAAAGTATGTGAAAGGGGAAAATATAAAAATCGAAACTGGAGATGGCATAAAGCTGGCCAATATATGTGTTAAAAATGGAAAAGCAGAAGGTGTAACTATAAGTATGGGTAAATATAATTTTGCCCCTGGAAGTATTCCAGCTCTAATTGAGGAAGAAATAGTTAATAAGAAATTTGAGGCTAATAATAAAGAGTATTATATTACTTCAATGTTTATGGGAGTGCCACATACTATTGTTTTTGGAAAACTTCAAGATTATGAGGTAGAGGAAGGGCGATTTATAGAGTGTAATAGTCTATTTCCTGAAAAAACAAATGTAAACTTTTGTGAAATAGTAAGAAGAGATATGATAAGTGTTAAAACTTGGGAAAGAGGTGCAGGGCCAACATTAGCCTGTGGAACAGGTAGTTGTGCGGCCGTTGTAGCAGCCAATAGATTAGGTCACATAGACAAAAAAGTAAGGGTGCAGGTTCCTGGTGGATTTCTTAATATAGAGATTGTTGAAGATGAGGTTCTAATGACAGGTCCTGCAGAGATTACTTATGAAGGCACATTTTTCTTAAAATAATTTATAAACAACTGCCTATTTATAATAGTTCAGTTGTTTTTTCTTTTGCAATAAATTGTTATTGAAAAATGAATAAAATATCCAAAAAGGACAATGATTACAAGAGGAGATGTTATCAAACGCCACAAACTAGAAAAGGGAAGTGTTATGAAAAAAAGTTTACTCCAATTATTATTAGATAAGAAATTAGTTACCCCAGAAGGGTATAAAGAAGTAAAGCAACTTTCACTTAAGAAAAAGTGTAGCGAGGAAGAAGTAATTCTTAACCACATAAAAATAGATTTAAATGAGCTAATTACTACAATAGAGAATAATTTTAGCATTCCCTATGTGGATATAGAAGCTAACTGTAAAAGAAATGAAGCATTTAGGCTAATATCTAAAGAAGTAGCTAATAGGTATAGTTTAATACCCTTTTATGCTAAGAGTAATGAAATACATATAGCTTTTTCAAATCCTTTCGAAATAAAAGTTATTGATGAATTGAAATTTATAACAAATAAAAAAATTAAAATATTTTTTGCCGTGCCAAATGCCATCTCAGAAGCCATTGAAAGATACTATGGAAGGCAAGTTGTGGATGTGGCAGTTGAAGAAATGAAAAAAGAATCTATGATAAGTGCTAAAGGGCAAAGTAATGAACAATATCTTGTGGAATCTTCTACTGAAGACGCACCAGTTATAAGGATAACAAGCTCCTTACTAAAACAAGCAGTGAGCGCAGGGGCTAGTGACATCCATTTAGAGCCCTTCAAGTACTTTGCTATACTTAGAATGAGGGTGGATGGAATACTAAATGAAATAAACCAAATTCCAAGTAATATATATAAATCATTGTGTACGAGAATTAAAATAATGGCAGACCTTGACATAGCAACTAAGTTAATTCCTCAAGATGGAAAGATTACTGAAAATATAGATGGTACAGACTACGATTTTAGGGTATCTTCACTACCAACAATGTTTGGAGAGAAACTAGTTATAAGAGTCTTATACAAATCAGAGAGATTCATTAATTTAGATTCATTGGGCTTTAGCTCTAATATAGTTATGCTTTTAAGAGATATATTAAAACTATCTCATGGAATGATAGTAGTAACAGGGCCTACAGGAAGTGGCAAATCAACAACCTTATATGCCTTGTTAAATGAAATTAATAGCAAGAATAAGAATATTATTACTATAGAGGACCCCATAGAATATAATATGCCTAGGATTAATCAAGTAAATGTAAATAATAAAGCAGGGCTTACTTTTTCTACAGGGCTCAGAAGCATATTAAGGCAAGATCCAGATGTAATAATGCTTGGTGAAATAAGGGATGAAGAAACAGCACAAATTGCGGTGAGAGCATCAATAACAGGGCACTTAGTCTTATCAACCCTTCATACAAATGATGCAGCTACATCCATATCTAGGCTAATAGATATGGGTATTCCATCCTATTTAGTTGCAGATTCATTAGTTGTGGTATTAGCTCAAAGATTAGTTAGAAAGTTATGTCCTTATTGCAAAATCAAGTATGAGATCGTCCCTGAGGAATTTCAGCATTTAAAATTTAACAGAGGAGAAAAAGTATATAAATCCTTAGGATGTAATAAGTGTAATGGAACTGGTTATAGAGGGAGAACAGTGATATATGAGTTATTGAAGTTAGACTCTAATCATAAATCCATTATAGCTAGAAGTGGAGTAGGTGATGAGCTTTGGAAATATTGCACAGAAAAAAACTTAGGTTCCTTTATGGAGAGCTGTAGAGGATTGGTACTTAAAGGGATAACGTCAATAGAAGAATTCATAAATGCCACTTATAGTTATAATTTTGAATAGTGATGGGTGAAAGAGAAAATGAGATATAAATACATGGCTAAAACCTCAAATGGAACTTTAATAAAAGGGTGTACTGAAAGTGATAGTATGGAAGAATTAGCGCTTGGATTACGCGAAAAAGAAATATTCTTAATAAAAGCTAGAAGTATTAAAAAATTAACGCAAGCTTCTACTAAACCTAATTTGAAAACAATATCAATATTTTGCAAACAATTTTCAATATGTATTAAAGCGGGTATATCTATATGCGATACGCTTAGTTTGCTTCACCAGCAAATGCTGCATAAATCTATAAAAAGCAGTCTTACTGATATTAGGAAAAATGTACTAAAGGGCAATTCATTGCATGCAAGCATGAAAAAGACTACAAATGTATTTCCACAGTTTATGATAAATATGATTTATCTGGGAGAGGAGAGTGGGCGGCTGGATGTAATTCTTGAAGAATTATCAATGTACTATGAGAAGGAATATAAGCTTTTGAAAAAATTTATGAATTCAATGATTTACCCCTGCACAGTGTTTATAACTCTAGTCATAGTATCGCTATTTTTGTTTATAAAGGTAATACCGGTGTTTATTGAAAACTTAAATTCTCTCCATGCTAATATTCCATTAATAACAAGAATAGTGTTAGGAATGAATAATTTTTTAAGTAAGAATTATTTATGGATTTTTATGATGATTTTAATTTTAGTTTTAATCTTCATAGAATATTTTAAAACTGAAAGTGGAAAGCTGGGTTTTGACAAATTTAAGTTTACCTGCCCCATAATAGGTGCCGTGTATAAACGACTTATTTACACAAGATTCAGTAGAGGGCTCAATATATTGCTAAATAGTGGTATAGGGCTATTAAAAGCTTTTGAGATAATTAATGATGTTATGGGTAATAGATACTTTAAGCTAAAGATAAAAAAAGTTTTTAAGGACATACAAAAGGGTGAAGATTTATCAAGTTGTTTAAACGCAACTAATCTATTTCCACAATTTTTTGTAGCTATGATAAAAATAGGGGAAGAAACCGGTAATTTAGAACAAATGTTTTTAGCTGCTTCAGATATCTTCTATGAGGATGCTCAAGAGAACATAGAGAAAGCTACTGCACTATTAGAGCCAATTCTAATAGTAGTTTTAGGAGTTATGATTGGAACAGCTGTGTTATCGGTTATGTTACCAATGTTAAATGTTATGGATTCTTCAGGGAAATTTTAACTATACCTCAGTAGAACTGTTAGGTACAAAAGGAAGGTAAATTTATGCGTAAGGGATTTACATTAATTTAGATTATAGTAGTTATAGCTATTATTAGCATGATTGGAGGAGTTAGCGTTGTTTCCACTAGGTATTATAAAGCAGTGAGAAACAAGGTAGACGCAGATTATTATTGCAATGCTATAGTGAGTTTTATTAATAATTCTAAAATGTACTGTAGAGAAAATTCCTGTAGTGCAACTATAACTTTTGATGTAGTAAGAAACGAAATGAGGTTTAAAAATGGAATTAATACAATAAATAAATTAACATTTTCAAACAAGATAACCTTACATGAAGTCCAAGGGAGACGAAATAATAGGGATATTGTTATTGATAATAGAGGCTATAGTAATGATGCATGCACAATAAGCTTAGTAGATAATAATTCCAAAGAACATGAAATTACAATGAGAGTAGGTACAGCATATGTTAAAATCATCAAGTAAAAAAGGGTTTACATTAGTAGAGGTTTTATGTAGCCTTGGGATATTCTCTATAATTTTTATCTGTATGATGACCTATGGAGTAACCTATTTGAATGTGAGAAATAATGTTAAAAATATGAATAACAATATACTTATAATGGAGAGTTTAAAAAACAATATTATGCACGCCATGACCTTTGAACAGTTGGAGCAGTTACAAAAGGAGAATAAGGTTTTCGTAAATCAGGAAAATATGACTTTAGATAAAATTGAAATATCATTAATGGATGTGTTTTCACATGAAAAGCCTATAGATAATAGCTACATAGAATTAAATTTTTTAAAATGTGAATATAAGGTATATAACTTAAGACTTTCTTTACATGTTAAGAATCCAAAGGATAATATTGAATTACAGTGTAACTTTTATAAAGGACACTACAAATGAAGAAAAGAGGAGTTACGCTTATAGAAGTAGTAATTGCTATGGCTTTAATATTTTTAATGGTGATGATACTAGACGGTATGCTTATCTCTTATTTAAAAAACTATGAAAACACTGTGTTAAAAAACAAGGGTTTTAATTACTTGAATGAGGCTATAGCCATAATAGAAAAAGAAGTGAATCAACAGGCGCAGACAGTAAAAACTGAGGGGAATATTATTAAGATAAATTATTACGATGGAAGCACATTAAACCATATAAAATGTATTAAGGGCAATCTTTATATTTTGTATGGTACAAAAGATAACTTACCTAAGGATAATTCCTATAAGAGTGTAATTATAGATGATGTAAAGGAGTTTATAACTAAAAGAACTGGGAAAATTCTTTATATTAAAGTACTTTGGCACAATGGTGAAAGTATTGAGAGGTGTTTAGTCATAGAAAATGCAAACTAAAAAGGGATTTATATTAACTTATAGTGTTTTCATAGGGATTATTTGTTTGATTATCATGATGTACATATTTGATATGCAAATGTCAGAAGTGAAGTATTCTACAAGTATTAAAAGGTACGTATTAAAAGAAGATAGTTATCAAAAATATAGAGAATATTTAATGACCTTATTTTTTGCATATGTTAATGAAAAGAATAAACAAATAAAAGAGCTTGGAATAAATGAATTTTTTTACAATTCTAACAGTGACATAGTGAGCTATGAAGGAGCTAAGGTGAGCTATTCTAATAAAACTAATGAATTTATTTTTACAACTCCCTATGAATATAGGTCAAATAGAAATGACTATTTTAAATTAGAAGCTACTGATGAAAATTTTAAATTGATATTTATAAAAACTGATTATACTAATAAGTGAGGGAGATTAAAGGTGAAATTTAAAAAAAATATGTTTCTAGAAGTTTCCACACAGAGAATTTCAGGCATAGAATTTTCTAAAAGCATAATATTAAATAAAGTTACCAATATTATTGAAGAAAGCAAATATTACAAGGATATGTCCAATATAAAAGATTTTAAGATTGATATAAAAAACAAAAACTTATATGTTCTTGTGGAGGGGGAAACAGTATACATTAAACTAATGACATTACCTTCCGTAAAAAAGCACTTAATTAATGATATGATTAAAAATGAATTAAGATATCATTACAAGGATATATATCATATTGCATTTACTTATAAAATCATTAAAGAAGACGGGCTTAATATGGAAATACTAGTATTCTGCTTAAAAGGAGACAAATTAGATATTTTAGAAAATAGTATTGACAACAATATTAATCTAAAAAAAATAAATCTAATTCAGTTTTGCTTTAAAAACTATTTTGCTAACAAGATCATGGAGAAAAACTATATACTAGTTTTTTATTATAACTATAATTTGTATTTTTTAATATGTGATAATAATGAAATTGTAGCTAATGATATTGTTAGTGTTAAAGAATTGCAACTATTTAAATTTTCAGAGGTAATGGATGAGTTTTTAGAACAGTATAATGCATATGCAAAATTATGCAAAAAAATATATTATGTGAACATTAAAGAGCAGAATATTGATCAATTTGAATACTTAGCATTGCCTTACCAAATGTTAAACGAGCTGGAAAGGCATGAATTACTAAAATATATAATAATAAAAGGGTAGGTAGCTATGGCAAAAAAAACATTCATTCCTAATTGGTATGTAGATAGAAAAAATGAAATTATAAATGAAAAAATTAAAATATGTATAATCATGGTTTTAATAATAAATATTTTTTTGCTAAGCTTCATAGTGAATATTTCTAATAAAACAAAAAGTATACAGCAGCAAATTAGCAATGAGAACAATAGCATTAGTACTTTAGATACTGTTAAAAAAGATGTAGTTACTATTGAAAAATATAAACAACTCAATAATTTTTTTAAAGAAAATAATATGAATTATAAGAAGGTTATTATAACTAAAGATAATTTTGAGGTAGAGATTGAAGTAGAAAGTTATGAAGAATATGTTAATGTTATAAGGTGCATAGAAAATCAGTATTTAATAAAAAAATTAATTCCATGTGGGGAAAATGAAGGGAACTTCAACTTGAAGCTTATGTTAGAGGTGTAAAAATGTATGAAAAGCGAAAATTTATATCAATATTAACTGTGTCATTGCTTTTAACCATGATTTTATCTTTTAAACTTATAATTGTAAAGAATAAATTTGTTTCATATAAGCATGAAGAAGTGCTTAGTGGTACAAAGGTGAAAAATACTGTGAGAGGGGAGAGTTATGGATATAGTGATATTTTAGAATGTCTAAAGAAAAGTGGTGATTTACAAATTCAATCTATTAGTATGGTAGAGAATGAAAAATGTAATGTTGAAGTAAACTACAGAGGAGATATTAACTTACTATATAATGTCTTATGTGAATTAAATGAGAGTAAAAATTTTTTAGGTATAAATAGCATAAATATTAATAAAGATGCTAAAATTACAAATATGAGCATTAATTTTAAGAAGAATAAGTAATTTATAGACTTTAACTAGCATTTTTATAAAAAAGATGCAAGATTATATAAATAATAAATAATTCTATTTGCAAATGTCATTAAGTTTTGATAAAATAACATTGTTCCACTGTAATGTTTATATTTAGTATGGTTATATTATAGCAATAAATGCTTTAATTATAAAAATGTAATTTAATACAATTGTTACTATGTGAATTCAAAAATTAATTCTATCTATATGATTGGTTATGTACAGTGCAACTGTAGAAATTGGTATTAGTTTACCTAATAAGGTTATAATATAAATGGATTAATTTAATTATTAATGAATTTTGGAGGGATACTTAATGATATCAGCAGGAGATATAAGAAAAGGGACTACATTTGATGAAGGTGGACAAGTTTTTACAGTAATAGAATTTTTGCATGTAAAACCTGGTAAGGGAGCTGCCTTCGTTAGAACTAAATTAAGAAACGTTATCAACCAAGGGGTTACAGAAAAAACTTTTAACCCGACTACTAAGTTACAAGAAGCAGTTATAGAAAGAAAAGAGATGCAGTATTTATATGCAGCTGACGGACTATACTACTTCATGGATCAAGAAACATTTGAACAAGTACCACTTAACTACGAAAAAGTTGAAGATGCTATAAAATACTTAAAAGAAAATATGTTTGCTGTAATAAAGTTTTATAAAAATGAGGCTTTCTCAGTAGAAGCGCCGAACTTTGTAGAATTACTTGTAACGAGCACTGAACCAGGTGTTAGAGGCAATACATCTTCAAGTGTAACAAAACCAGCTACTGTAGAAACAGGAGCAATAATTCAAGTACCAATGTTCGTTAATGAAGGTGAAACTATAAGAATAGATACTAGAAATGGCGACTACATGGAAAGAGTATAAAGTATATATTAAAAAAGAACCCGAGGGTTCTTTTTTTTTATTCTTTTTTGTGAACTTAACACATATATTATGTAAAATGAATTAAGCTAAGGCCAATTCAAATAAGTTTGCATACATGTGGAATATTTTATAAGACTATAAAATAGAAATTATATATGAGAGGGTGAGAAAAATGTTAGTAACAAAAGATTTATTTGAAATATTACCTAAAACTATTAGAAGTAAACTGGAACAGATTGACAAAGTGCATCTACTTGAAGAGCTTAGGATAAAAGTAAACAAGCCTATATTTATTCATATTGGCAGTAAAGAAGAAGCTTGGGATTATGTTGCCACCGCTGAGGACATAAAATATATAATGCAGAGGGTAAGTAACTACTCAATATATGCCTTTGAAGACGAAATTAGACAAGGATATATAACTATAAAAGGTGGACATAGAGTTGGGCTATGTGGAATTTGTGTTATTGAAAATAATAGCATAAAAACTATTAAAGATATTTCATCTATAAATATAAGAGTATGTAAGGAAGTTATTGGCTGCGCTGATAAAGTAATGCCTTATATTATTAATAATAATATAGTATACAATACCATCATTATATCTCCACCTAAATGTGGAAAGACTACACTGCTTAGAGATATTGCGCGGCAGATATCCAAGGGGGATAAAGATAGAAATTTTCATGGGAGAAATGTTTCAGTAATTGATGAACGGTCTGAAATAGCGGGTTCATTTAAAGGAGTGCCGCAAATGGACCTAGGTATGCGTTCGGATGTATTAGATAATTGCCCTAAGAGTCAAGGGATTATGATGGCAATTAGAAGCATGTCACCAGATGTAATAGTTTGTGATGAAATTGGTACACAGCAGGATATGGAAAGCATTTTAATGGCGTTAAACTCTGGAATTAACTTAATTACAACTATACATGGTTTTGGAATTGAAGATCTGTATAAGCGGTTAGTTTTTAAAGATATTGTAGAGAACTATGTGTTTACCAGGGGCATAGTACTTAGTAACAGAAAAGGAATTGGAACAATAGAGAGCATTCATGATTTTGCTAAAGGTGCAGAGGTATGGAGGTAATACTATGATCAAAGTAATTGGATGTGCAGTGATTTTAGGTGCGTCAACTATGGCAGGGTTTATATACAGTGAAAGGTTAAAATATAGGGTTTTTCAGCTAAATGAGATTCAAAGAGCGGTTTATCAACTTCAAAATGAAATAACTTATGTACATGCTCTTTTGCCAGATGCTTTTAAGAGTGTAGCACAAAAAAGCAAAGAACCTATAAAGGAACTTTTCAATAAAACCAGTGAATTATTATCTAATAATCAATATGATAATGTATATGAAGCTATGAAGAGTGCAGTTAACCTAATAAAGGGCACATTATATATAAACGCTGATGATATAAATGTTATTCTGGATTTATCCAAAACATTGGGAGAATCTGATATTGAGGGCCAGAACAATATATTTACACTTACTATAGCGAATTTAAAAAAGCAAATTAAAATATCAGAAGAATTTATGAGTAAAAATATAAAAATGTATAGATATTTAGGTTTTACTTTTGGGGCAGTGCTGGTAATAGCATTGATATAGGGAGGCGGTTTTTAAGTGTTAGATGTTAGTTTGCTATTCAAAATAGGGGCAACGGGTATTCTGATCATTATCATTGATAAGGTTTTAAAAAGTGGGGGCAAGGATGATATTGCTGTAGTTGCAAATTTAGCCGGAGTAATATTAATTCTTATGATGGTAATAAATCTAGTAAGTAAGCTATTTACCTCTGTAAAAACTTTGTTTCAGTTTTAGGACAAGATAGATAGTAAGTGATAAATGTTATCTGCTACAGCGATAAACAAGGGGGGATAACAATTAATGATTGGTATCTTCTATAGAGGCAAGCAGGAGGGGTATTATGGAAATAATAAAAGTTGTTGCCTTTGCTTTCATAGCATTATTCATTGTGCTTATATTTAAAGGCAGGAGGGATGATTTAGCAATACAAGTTAGTATTGCGGCGGGAATATTAATTTTTTTGTTTATGGTAAACAAACTTACAATAATAATGACCTTTTTACAAACACTAGCAAATAAAGCTAATATTGATGTGGTTTATTTAAATACAGTTTTTAAAATACTTGGTATTGCCTATCTCGCTTCCTTTTGTAGTGAAATTTGCAGGGATGCTGGTGAAAATAGCATAGCAGGTAAAGTAGAATTTGCAGGAAAGATATTAATACTAGTTTTGGCCATACCTATCCTAATGGCAGTAATGCAATCTATTCTGAAAATAATGTAGAGGTATAATATGAAAAGAATATTAATAATTTTATTATTTTTAATATGTTTGCCTATTAGTGTACAAGCTACCGAAATAGGCAAAATAGGAGAAAAGGAAGAAAGGGAAATAAGTAGTTTATATGAATATATCACTAATATTAAAACGCAACATGAAATATTTAATGATATGGAGCCACGAACTTTTGTAGAGCAATTTATGAAAACTGGTAAAAATGGGTTTAGTTTTAAAAATACATCTAATTATATTATTAGATTTATATTTAGAGAAGTGGTTGCATCCTTGGAGTTAGTTGGAAGCCTTATAATTATTGCAATAGTTTGTGCACTGCTGAATAACCTTCAAAGTGCCTTTAGTAAAGAGAGTTTATCGAACATAGCTTATTTTGCATGTTATGGTGTAATGATCTTAATAATAACTAAAAGCTTCTATATGGGGGTGGAATTGGCTAAAAATACAATCATTAGTATGACAGATTTTATGGCGGCACTTATGCCAGTACTTATGATGCTCTTAGCTAGTGTGGGGGGATTCACAGAAGCAACATTACTAGATCCTGTAATAATGGGTTTTGCTACTGTGAGTTCTAGGGTTTATATAAATATTATAATTCCCATAATATTTATGAGTTTCGTACTACAATTTGTTAAGAATATATCCAGTGATTATAAAATAAGCAATTTAACAAAGCTTTTAAAACAAATTGCAATTTGGGTTCAGGGAATAGTTATGACAGTGTTTATCGGGGTAATTACTTTAAGAAGCATAGCAGCAAAAACTATAGATCAAGTAACTATAAAAACGGCAAAATTTGCAGTGGATAACTTTATACCTGTAGTTGGAAAATGCTTATCTGATGCAATTTCAACTGTAGCCGGATATTCACTTCTCCTAAAAAATGCCATAAGCGGATTAGGACTAGTGATTATCTTAGTAATAGTGTTACTACCTATTATAAAACTTTTAATCATGGCATTTTTATATAAAGTGGTAGCTGCGTTAATTGAACCAGTAAGTGATAGTCGTACAGTGGATTGTATAAATTCTGTAGGAGATTCTATTATTCTTCTAATGTCCTGCGTAATATCAGTAAGTATAATGTTTTTTATAATGGTTGCAATTATAGCCTCTACTGGCAAAGGTATAATAATGGGTTAAACAATCTAACTTTAAACTATAAATTTATCTGTAAAGGGGGCCATAATTTGGTAGATGCATTAAAATTCTGGATAACCAACATTGCTATTGCTGTATTTTTTATTACAGCAGTAGAAATGATTTTACCAGATAACAGTATGAAAAAATATGCTAAATTTGTATTAGGACTAATGTTGATTGTAGTAATTATAAACCCTATAATCAAGATTTTTCATAAGGATTTTGATTTTTATTCATATTCAAATAAAGCAATTAGCTATATGGAGAGTAGCACTTCAACTACGGATATCAAAAAATATAAAGATATTAATATATTAAATACAGCAGAGAACTTTAAAAGGAATCTAGAAAAGGAATGTGTTATAAATTTAGAGCAGGCATACCCGGATAATCAGTACAATGCTGATGTACAGGTTATTTATGATGACATAAATGGATTATTTAACATTAGCAGGGTTGAAATTGAAATTGTAGGCAAAGGGGTGAAAAATATTAGGAATATAGAAATTAGTACAAAAAGTGTGAATGCATCTAAAAAAAATGTTTTAAAAGATGAGCAAGGAGATAAAATAAAGCGCCTATTAAGTAGTAGATTTCAGATACCTAACCATATTATTACTGTTTATAGATTAAATTCATAAAGCATATAATTATAAATTAGAATGTTCTAGAATATTAAAAATAGGGAAAGAGAGGCATTTTTATGAACAATGATAATTTACTTAATAAGTTTACTGAATATATTAAAACTAAATTAAATAGCAACGATGATAGCAGCAAAAACCCCAGTAGTAAAAAGTCTGACAAACTATTAGGGAATTTGATATTAATGATTTTAGTGGCAGTTGTAATAGTTTTAGCAAGTAGTTTTTTTAAAACTGAAAGTTCAACTTCAGCTGCTGTTAATGAAACACAAAGGGAGAAAGATATTAAAGAAAACAACTTGTTTACGTTAAACGATTATGAATCACAATTAGAAAAGAAGCTTAAATCAACACTGGAACAAATTCAGGGTGTTGGAAGGGTACAACTGATGATCTATTTTGAGAGTGGAGAAGAGAGTATTCCTGCTATAAACATTAATGATTCTAAAAGTCTTACAGAAGAAAATGATACTGCAGGAGGAAAAAGAAACATTACTCAAGAAAATAATGGAAGAACTGTTGTTATGTCTAACAGTGGAAATGCAACTGAACCGCTGATTGTTAAAAAATACAAGCCTACAATTACTGGTGTATGCGTAGTAGCGGAAGGAGCAAATGAAAAAATTGCTGAACTTAGGATTAGACAGGCGGTGATTAAGTTATTTAATTTGCCTGAAAATAAAGTTAATGTATATCCTATGAATAACTAGCATATAATTTCTTAGAAAGGTAGATGGGGGGAAATATTATGAATAAAAAACAATCTGGTATAATTATTACTTTGGTGGTACTTATAGTTTTTGCAGGGTTTCTTGCAACAAAGGTAAATGGACCATTATATGTAAATGACAGCGACTTTGATAATGAGAAGAGTGCAATATTTTTAAAGGAGAGTAAGAGTTCTTCAAACTACTTTGTGGAGGCAAGATTAATAAGAGAGCAAGACAATGCAAGAACTCTTCAAACAATTAAAGCTTTAATTGATGATGCAAACACTCCAAAGGAGCAAAAGGAAACTGCTGCTGAACAATATTTAAACATATCAATGGCCACACAGAATGAATCAGACATAGAACTTGCACTAAAAGCCCAGGGATTTGATGAAGCATTATGCAGCATAGTAGATGACAAGGTACAAATATTACTTAAGAGTGACAAAAAAGAACTTTCAGAGGAAGAAATTCGTAGCATTCAAAATGTTGTAATGAGCAAAACTAAATTAGAAAATATTGAAGTTAAGATTAAACAATAATATTTGTAAATTAAATATTTATCTGCTATAATAAATGTAGTGTTAACATGTTTTACCTAAGTTAAACAAGGGGGTACTAATATGGAAGATAAAATTTTAAATGAAACAGAAATGGGTATTGTTAAAATATCTGAGGATGTAGTTAGTGTCATAGCTGGACTCGCGGCTGCTGAGATAAAGGGAATAGTTGGAATGAGCGCTAGTCTCGTTGGTGGAATAACTCAAATACTAAGCGGAAAGAAAAATTTATCTAAGGGCGTTAAAGTCAATGTAGGAGAAAATAGTGCAGTAATTGATTTACACGTTGTAGTTGAATATGGTGTTAAAATTCCGGAAGTAACTGAAAAAGCACAAATAAATGTAAAGAAATCTGTAGAGCTTATGACAGGACTTGCAGTATCAGCAGTAAATGTGTACGTACAAAACGTTGTATTACCTAAAATAGAAAAGGTAGAGGAAATAGAAGCATAGTAATAAACACCCTCTGTAAATCAGAGGGTGTTTCCACGTTAAAAATATATATGATTTAGTATAATTATAATTAACAGATAGTAATTAAATCACCATCTACTATGATGGAACATTAGCTGCTTCAGAAGGAGATTTATACTCACGCTTATAGGATGAAGGAACTTTCCTTATAAAATGTGGTTAAAATAATGCAAATTTTGTATTTACATGATTGTTATTATTATATTAAAGGTATAATATAAGATAGAGAAATTAGGAGGATTACTAATGAATAGAAGAAAGTCAAGAGAGATAGCAATGAAATTACTTTTTGAGATGTCAATAAATAAGGAGAATTACGAGGATGTAATTGAAAATTTCAAAGAGCATACAGATGTTGATTTACAAGATGCGGATATGCCATATATCACTAAGGTATTAGCTGGAATTCATAATAATAGCAAGGAAATTGATAAGAATATTGAGAAACACCTAATTAAGTGGAAACTTAATAGACTATCAAAAATGAATCTAGCTATTTTAAGAATTTCTACATATGAGATACTATTTGAGGAAGAAATACCGGATAAGGTTTCTGTAAACGAGGGAATAGAACTTGCTAAGAAGTATGGAGAAGATAGCTCGCCAGCTTTTATAAACGGTATTTTAGCAAAGATGATTAAAAAGGATGAGATTAACTAAATCACAGCAAATTAAAAATTTTCTAAAATAACTAGTCAGTATGCTAGTCTATTTTGCGCCATACTGAGTGTACAGCACCATTAGTAGCATAGCTATTATGGAAAGCTGTATCCTAGCTTGATGCAAGATATCTATAGCATCTTTGACTAGTTATTTATTTTTATGAGCCTAAGAAATATTTACTCCTATAAAAGAGGAATTTCGAGATTATGTTAGAATTTTCTTATACTAATTAATATTTTAAAACGTATAAAAGGAGAGGATAATATGGGAATTAGAGTTAACGGTAAGGAAATAGTTGAAAATTATAGAAATGAAATTAAAGATACTATAAAGCAGGGGGTTAGCAGTGGACTCAGAGTACCTTCAATTAAAACCATTTTAGTGGGTGAAGATGGAGGTTCTTTATCATATGTAAAAAGTCAAAATAATCTCTGCCTAAAACTTGGTATTTCATATACCTGTATTAACCTGAGTAAAGATATTGAGGAAAAAGCTATTCTCGATCTTATTGAAGAACTCAATGAGGATAATAGTGTTGATGGGATAATAATTCAATTGCCGTTGCCTAAAAGATTCAATGAAAAAGAAATTACTTCTAAAATTTCACATAAAAAAGACATTGATGGATTAACTGATAGAAATATGGGTAGATTTTATAAGGGTGAGAAGTGTTTTATACCTTGTACTGCTTTAGGTGTCATTGAAATGATTAAAAATGTTGGCTTTGAAATTAAAGGTAAACATGCTGTTGTTTTAGGGCGAAGTAATATTGTAGGAAAACCAGTAGCGCAATTGCTACTTAATGAAGATGCAACAGTAACTATATGTCACTCTAAAACAATAAATCTAAAGGAAATTTGTAAAAGTGCAGATATTTTAGTAGCAGCAATAGGAAAACCAAATTTTGTTACAAACGAGTTTATAAAAGAAGGAGCAATTGTTATAGATGTTGGAACTACAATGATAGATGATAAAGTTACTGGGGATGTATGCTTTGAAGATGTAATTGATTATGCAAGCTATGTTACCCCTGTTCCAGGTGGAACAGGATTAATGACCACAACAATGCTCGTTAAAAATGCCTGTATGGCATGGAGGGATAATGTTTATTAAAGTATTAACAGTAACTGCCCTTAATGGATATATTAAAAAAGTAATAGATAGCGATTTTATATTAAATAATGCTAATGTTAAAGGTGAGTTATCTAATGTAAAAATACATACTAGTGGACATATCTACTTCTCATTAAAAGATGCATTTGGAAAGATAAATTGTGTAATGTTTAAATCACAGGCCTTAAAACTTAGATTTATACCTAGAGATGGAATGAATGTTGTTATCAGAGGAAAAGTTTCAGTTTATGAAAGGGATGGGGCATATCAGATTTATTGTGAAAGCATGGAGGTAGATGGCGAAGGCCAGTTATACTTGGCTTTTCAAAATTTAAAGGAGAAATTAGAAAAGCAAGGGCTATTTGATAAAGAACACAAAAGAAATATACCCTCATTCCCTACAGCTATAGGAGTAATTACGTCTCCAACAGGAGCTGCAATTAGAGATATTATAAATGTGGCTACAAGGCGTAATTTAAAGGTTAATATGCTTATATATCCAGCACTAGTTCAGGGTGTAAATGCTAGTGAGGATATTGCACAGGGTATAAAATATTTTAATAATTTAAAAAATGTGGATTTAATTATTATTGCAAGAGGAGGGGGCTCTATCGAGGAATTATGGGCATTTAATGAAGAAAAACTGGCTTATGAAATCTACAACTCTAAAATACCTATAATTACTGGAATTGGCCATGAAACGGATTTTACTATAGCAGATTTTGTAAGTGACCATAGAGCACCAACTCCATCAGCAGCGGCAGAAATTGCTGTGAATAATTTAGACCAATTAAACAATGAAATTAAAGGTCTTAGAGAATTGTTACTAAGATCTGTGAAATTTAAATTTG
>CALJTN010000200.1 GCA_937976175.1 uncultured Clostridiaceae bacterium
TCTCAAGCTCTATATTCTCTCTTAGCTTTTTTTCTTCTTCTTCAATCTTCTTTTCTAATTCTGCTATGCGTTTTTTTTCTGTAATGTTTCTACATAAATTTAACACGCATATACTATCATCTATTTTTACCGGTGTTGAAATTATCTCCAACTCAATCATTTGTCCATCCTTTTTAAAAAATATTTCTTCCACTAAGGGTTCAAATTCTGTTTCATTAAGAGCATTATCTAGCCTTTCTACTCCTATTACATCCTTGTTTAAGCTAACAAAATCCTCTACTGACCTTCCTATTATTTCCGAGGAATTTTCTAAGTCAAAAAGCTCCTTTACTTTATTATTTGCATATATGAATTCAAGTTTCTTATGCACAAGAATAGCGTTTGGAGAGGACTCTATAATTGATTCAAACATTTCAAGCTTATATTCACGCTGACTTATGTAATGTTTAACTTTTATAGCTATGATTATTGATATGGTGCTTATGCCCAGTATTGATGCACTGATGCTAATAACAGAAAAATAACTTAATTTAATTTTATTAACATAAAATAATAAGCATACAGCTACGATTAAACAATTTATTAAGTTTAAAATAACAAGGCACTGTATAGGACTTTTTTTTACAAGTTTCATAGGGGTTCCTCCAAAAGTTTAATCATAATATATTGTACTACTATCCTTGATTTCTTCTAATATAAAGTTATTCTACAAATATATAAGAATTCCTTCATTAATTGACAAATTATAAATAAATAACATTGCTTAACTGTCGAAAGTAGTATTATTCTTATGGGTATAGATAAAGGAGGAGTTATAATTTTATAAACAAAGGAAGGCTTCCTTAATTAACCGGAAGCCTTCTACTGTATTTTGCCTTTTTAAACTACTCACTTGATTTTTTCTATATAGTTATAAAATTTAACAGGTATACCATATTACCCTTCTGTGAAATATTTCATACTGCTTTTTTTAAGTTCATGAGTACTATACAGTATATTGTAGTCATTAATATTTGCCGCACTAGAAATCTCTTTGATTATTTCTTCACAGTCTTCCTTAGTTTCTCCATGAACCATTGTAAAAACATTATAGGGCCAGTCTAAAAACGTAGGACGCTGATAACAATGGCTAACCGCCGAAAATAATACCATGATTTTACTTACATCAGCAATCCTTTCATCTGGAACTTTCCATACAACCATGGCATTTGCTTTAAAACCTATGTTTCTATGATTTAAAGTAGCTCCAAACCTACGGATAATACCTTTGTTACAAAACTCTTGAATTTTATCTATTAACTCACTTTCTGTGATTTGTAAGTCTTCAGCAATTTCCCTATATGGCTCTGGTACTAAAGGCAAGTCTTCTTGAATTTTACGAATAATACTTATATCTAAAGAACTAAACATAAAGTCACTCCTTAAGATTAAAATTTACACTAATTTTGAATAAATTAACTGCAGGTAATTCAATTATGTCTTCGATGCCTGTTTTCGTTTTTATGTAGCCTAAAAACTCCTTAACTGCTTCTACGGAAGCCGCAATTACAGTAAACCACATATTATAGGAATGATCCCTCATATAGTTATGAGTAACTCCAGCATAGTCATTTATAATCTTTGCTACCTCCGGAATTCTATCTAGTGGAACCTTTATAGCACATAGAGTACTATAATATCCTAATTTTTTAGAATCAAAGATTCCTCCTAAACGCTTAATGTACCCATTATTTTTAAGGTTTTTGACAATTTCAATTACCTGCTCCTCCGTAATATCTAATTCATTGGCAAGTTTTAAAAAAGGCCTAGCTTCTAAAGGAAATTTGCACTGAATTAAGTTAAGTAATTCTTTACTCTTATTATCCACTATTTAATACACACACCCTCTTTATTTGAATACATACAGTTATCTTCTCCTGCCATATAGTCTCCAGCATTATAATATGCGGTGCGAGCACGACATCCACCACAGTCATTTTTATATTTACAAATACCACATTTACCTTTATATTCTAGAGTTCTTAGTTCTTCAAATATAGGATTGCTCCTCCAAATTTCACTAAAAGCCCTCTCTCTTACATTTCCAATGGGCAAGTTTAAGTATGCACAAGGTTGTACGTCCCCAATAGGACTAATAATACAATAGCTAGTTCCAGCTAAACAACCTCTGCTAAACCTAGGATTCATCCCCATTTCTTTTGCAATTCTCATAAACTCTGGCGCACAAGTTGGTTTTAACTCTATATCTACTTCCTTTTGTTTTAACATAATATTCTTTAAAAGTTTTTCATATTGCTCTGAGCTTAAGGATTGTTTTTCAATATTTGATCCTCTACCCGTGGGAACTAAAAAGAATGTATGATGAGCAACCGCACCCATTCCCGCAGCAAAGTCCGTTATGTCAAGTATTTCATCCATATTCCAATTCATCACTGTTGTATGTATTTGAAAAGAAAGTCCAGCTTCTCTGCAATTCTTCATTCCCTTAAGGGTTTCTCTAAAGGCTCCTTCATAATTCCTAAATTCATTATGTTTCTTTGGATCCAAGCTATCTAAACTAATTCCTATACCCATGGCCCCTGCGGCTTTTAATTTCTTAGCAACTTCTAAAGTTATTAATACACCATTGCTTCCAAGGACTGGTCGTAATCCAAGTCTTGTTGCATGTTCTATTAGTTCATAAATATCTGAACGTACTAGTGGCTCTCCACCAGAAAAAATTATTATTTTAAAGCCTGCTTTTGATATTTCCTCTAAAAGGGTCTTTCCTTCTGCAGTATTCAATTCTTGTTCTGCCTCAGCGCCAGCATCCCTGTAACAATGCTGGCAGTACATATTGCATTTATTGGTTGTGTTCCATGATACAATTTTCATTATTCATACTCCTTAAATCAATCCTATATTTTCATATACACCTATTTCTTCATCAGTCAGATAACAAGCAGGATCTGAGGCCCAAAAATCTCCCGTCACGGCTTCTGATCTACTCCTAAAGTTACCATTACATACGCTTAGCCATTTACATCTACTACATCGTCCTTTAAGTAAAGCTTTTCTATCTTTTAAACCACTCATAATTGGGTTAGATGTATCTGTCCAAACTTCTTTGAAACCTCTTTCTTTTATGTTTCCAAAGGTATACTGCTGCGTAAATTGATCTGCGTGAATATTTCCCATATAATCTACATTTGCAATAGCTATGCCTGAACGATTCCCTCCATTCATTTGCATTAATTTAAAAATCTTATCAGCTAAATGAGCGTATTTTTTTTGTGCCTGTAAATACAGGTAAACAGTGTCTGCATGATTATCCACAGTGAGCACCTCTACTTTATCCCCAAGCTCCACAGTCTTCTTCATAATTAAATCCATAGCTGCTCTAGACTCCGCGTGAGATATATCTTCCTTAATCATTTCACTACCTCTACCAGAGTAAACCAAATGGTAAAAGCAAACTCGATTAATCTTCTCCTCTTTAATTAAATGAAATATATCCTCCAATTCATTATAATTGTGCCTATTTATAGTAAATCTTAAACCTACTTTTTGATTAACGTCTCTGCAGTTTCTGATACCAATTAAAGCTTTATCAAAAGAACCCTTACTTCGCCTAAACTCGTCATGATTAGAACCCATACCATCTAGACTTATACCAACATATCCTACTTCACTTTGTTTAATTTTTTTTGCAGTATTTTTATCAATAAGAGTGCCGTTAGTAGAAATAGTACTTCGAATTTTGTATTTTCCCGCATGCTGAATTAAATCAAAGAGGTCTTCGCGAACCAAAGGCTCTCCTCCTGAAAATAGTATTACTGGCACTCTAAATTCATGTAAATCCTTAATAAAAGTTTTAGCTTCTTTTGTGCTTAGTTCACCTTCATACTTTTTACTATCAGAGTCTGCATAACAGTGCATACACTTTAAATTACAGGTTCTAGTACAATTCCATACAACCACAGGACCATGCCCAGCACTTACCCCCGATTTTTGTTCATTAGCCCCATTAACATACCTTAGTCTATCTCCAAAACCTTCAGTTCCACATAACAACTTAGATACTCCAATCATAGCTATCTCCTCTACTTATTACTTATAGTTTACTTTCTTATCTATTCATAAAAATAGTGCTTTGGAACTCTTTCCGTAATACGCTGTATTTGTTCATCTGCGTAAGAACCCAGATATTTACTTGCCTCTTCCCAGCTTATGCTTTCAGTACCTTGAGTTCCTATAATTACAGCTTCATCAAACTCTCTAACAGTTTCACCTATATCAGAAATATCTACCATTAAACCATCCATAAAGTAATTTACCACTGGTACTCGCCTACCGGCTATCAGAACTTCCTTCCAATTCCTGCTAACTCCATCACCATAACCAAGTGCAACAATGGCAACTATAGTATCTTTTTTAGCTATGAATTTACTTCCATATCCACCAAACTCACCTGCTTTAAGTGACTGAATTCTTATAATTCGTGCTTTCAATGTCACCAATTGTTTTACACCCCTAGGAAGATTTTTTTCACCTTCCTTATGCTCTAAGCCATACATAATAATCCCACAGCGAACCATATCGTAATGTGACTCAGGATACATAAGTATCCCAGCAGAAGCTGCTGCGTGTGCTATGGAAGGCCTCAAATTTTCTTCTGCAAGTTGCCTCAGAACTTTATTAAAGGATTTAATTTGCTTATTGGTAAACTCCGAGTTAAATTCAGCATCTTGAAAATGAGTGTATATTCCTTCTACTATAACCTTTGGATACTCTTGTTGAATTCTACGAATAAATTCAGTAGCCTTCTCTGGCTCTATGCCATATCTATTTAAGCCAGTATTAATTTTAATATGTACATTAACTATTTTATGATTTGCTAAAGCACTTTTATATAGAGCCTTCACAATCTCCTCATTATCTACCATAGGAGTAATGTTATTCTTAACCACCCAGGAGGCCTGTGAGGGAATAATTGGTGCAAGCAATATAATAGGAATTTTAATTGAAGCTTCTCTTAATGTAAAAGCTTCAATTAATCGAACAACACCAAATGCATCGCATTTAAAGTGTTCTAATTCATAAGCAATAGGTACCATGCCATGCCCATAAGCATCCCCTTTTAACACTACCATAATCTTTGTTTCTGGCTTTAGCAGATTTCTTATAATATTGAAATTACGTTGGAGTTGACTCAAGTTAACGTCCATTTCGTTTATCTCCGGTATTGGATATTTTAAAACCTCTTTTTCATCAATAGCAATAGAATTTGTAAGATTATAGGTTATTTTTCTTTTCACCGCCAGCCACCCCTTCTTTTACAATTTAAATATACTTACCACCTATACTTTTCTATGTTTTTGGAAAACATTATCAGTAAAATATTTATGTAAAAACCATTCTCCCACAGCTATTATAGTAGCTGAAATTAAGGCATCCGAAAAAGCTATCAATCTAATGTTCCATAAAAAATTAAACATATAAATTGTTATTAATGTTAAACCTGCATCAGCAAGCGTTGCTACATTATTATTTGACACCGGAAGTATTAAAAGATCTCCTATGATATAGGTAAGAACTGTCACTGCTATAGATATATATAATATATTAGTGAAAGCTAATCCGCTGAATACACTAAGTATAACTTGTAGTACTACAGTCACCATAATAAATTTTATCAGTAAAGCATAAATGTGCTTCATTTTTTCACCTCCTTAAATAATCTATATAATGTTAGTATTCCTTATGTTACAAAAAATATCCATTTGCCATGACGTACTTATAAGTTAAGTCACATCCCCAAGCCATAGCAGCATCTTTACCACTTTTCAAATCAACTAATATTTTCACATAATTACCTGATAGGATTTGTTTAACTAAACTTTCATCATATTTTGTTTCTGCAGCAGCTTTTACAATTTGCACTTTAACTTCATCATTACTGATAAATATATCAAAATCTTCTGGATTTATATCTATAGCTGAATATCCCAACACACAGGCTATTGTTGACCATTTTGCAACACTTCCAAAAATCTCACATTTTATTAGGTTTGATGAAATTATTGCTCGTGCAGCTACTCTAGCATCCTGCAAGTCTTTAGCATTTATTACCTCTGTCTCTATAAATTTCGTAGAGCCTTCTCCATCTTTTGCAATCATTTTTGCAAGCTCAGTATTAACAAAATTTAAAGCTACAGAAAACTCCTCATAATCTTCATCCATTGAATTAACAGTTTTGTTATCTGCCACAGCATTTGCTAGAATAATTACCATGTCATTTGTGCTTGTGTCACCATCTATCGAAATCATATTATAGGACATATCAACACTTTCTTTCAAAGCCTTATGCAGCAAAGCCTTCGTTATGTTTACATCTGTAACAATAAATGCAAGCATTGTTCCCATGTTTGGATGTATCATTGTTGATCCTTTAGCCATGCCAGCTATTGTAACCTTCTTCCCTTTTATAAAAATCTCAACTGCAATTGTCTTTGTTTTTGTATCAGTTGATAAAATAGCTTCTGCCGCATCAATTCCTCCATCATCCGATAGTTCACTACAAGCCTTTTTAATACCTGGAATTACAATATCCATTGGAAGGGGAACAGCTAAAGCGCCTGTGGATGCTACCAACACCTCCTGTGATGACAACTTAAGACACTTGGCTGTAGTCTCCACCATCTTCCTTGCATTGACAATACCCTCTTCACCAGTACACGAATTGGCATTTCCACTATTAATGACTATAGCCTGTGTGTTATTATTTCTAATATTTTCAATATTAATCATCAAGGGTGCGCACTTAACTTTATTGGTTGTAAATACCGCTGCGGATGTCCCCTTACCTTTACTATAAATGACGCATAAATCTTTTTTCTCATCTTTTTTGATTCCACTTGCTATTCCAGTTGCCAGTATTCCTGGAACGTCAGTAATTGTTTTACTTCTTAGTATTTTCATTAGGCTATCTCCTCCACTTATTAAGCTTATATAATATCTCCTATTATGCTATAAGTGTGTTTAAGCTATTCATAAATAAGGGATTTTTACCTTTGCTGAATAATCTACCTAGTTTATGGTAAATACTATAACTTATGACTAGCTCTAAACGAATCCTATACTTTGTAACATACATTACTAAATATTTTTCTTATATATTATGTTACAACATAATGTAGCATGAAGAAGGAGGAATTATAATGTACCTGGGTAAAAAAGTTAGATTAAGAGAATATAGAAAAGAAGATATTCCTTTGAAGATGACCTACATAAATGATCCTGAAATAAGCGGCAGTTTAACACCAGATGTTCCTTATCCCATGACTCTACATGAAGAAGAAAAATGGTTTCAATCAATCACTGCAGTCAGTGATACATATAAATTTGCTATTGAAACACTTAATGATAACCAATTTATTGGCGGTTGCAGTATAAATAGCGTTGATTGGAAAAATAGTGTTGCAACCGTTGGTATATTTATAGGAAATAAAAAATATCGAAGTGGTGGTTACGGCAGCGACGCCATGAGAGTTCTCTTAGACTTTATATTCATGCAAATGAATATAAATAAAGTCAGGCTCACAGTATATTCTTATAATGAATCTGCAATAATATGCTATGAAAAATGCGGCTACAAAGTTGAAGGAATATTAAGACAGGAAATATACAAAGATGGTAAGTATTATGACAAAATATCAATGGGGCTTTTAAAAGCAGAGTATTTATCAATTAAAGCCGCTAACTACATTGATTTAAATAAGAGCAAAAATGCTGTAATCTAATTACCCTAATTTCCTATAAAAAAACACCCACAATAAAGTGAGTGTTTTCTACAGTATTTTTATAAAAAAATCAAATGTTACTTTTTAGGAACTACTAATACCTTTTTAGATATTTTACTTAACTATAACTATTTTAGTCTTTTATATCTACTCCTCCAAAAGCTACAAAGCAATGCACGTTTAAAATAGGAGCCTCTAAATTAACATAATCTTTGCCTCTAGTTTTGTTTGACCATCCCCCGAAAATAGGAATACCTTTAACTACTACCTTCCACTCTGGCGGAACTATTATATTTACTCCACCAAAAGCAGTTGTTACATCTATTCTTGCCCCTGGGTTTAAAAGATAAGCATCTCTAAGGTCTAGATCAACGCCACCAAAAAGAGCTACAAGGCTACCACCTCTAAAATTTTTAGAAATATTTCTGTTTTTTACAGTTGAAAAAAGTGCTAGGCTATCCACCACATCTTGGTCAACTTCTCCTTTGCTAAATTCAAAATTTTCTTTTTTTAAAGTTCTAGGAAATAACATTGATACACCAATAGCTATAATTATAGCTGGTAAAAAAAATTTTGTCAGGCTAACATTAATAATACTAAGCTTTCTCATTTGAAATAGTACACCAATTACTATTAATGTAATTCCTGAGGTTTTAGAAACAGATCTTTTACCTAACTGGCTTACTCCTGAACCTATTAGTATAAGTGGCCACCAGGTAAATATTATGTTACTAAGATCCCAAAGTCCTAGCTGTTTAAATATTGCTCCTATACCAATTAGTATAAAGATGATGCCTAAGTAAAATTTACTTTTCACAATAATCCCCTCCATTACTCCTTATAAGTGCATAACCATCATTAACTGTTATGTAACTTAATTATATATATATTTAGTTATATGCATGTATTATACCATAATATGGGTTAATATACCTTGTTATAAATTTACTTTAATATAAATCAACTATCTAATGGTAGATAGCCATTATTTTCATTTATACTTTACAGCAAACCGGGCAAACTAGGTGAAACATATATTGAATATACTCTCTATATTCGAAAGGAGCTAATTTATGACTAATATGAACTTGGAAGACGCAAAAAAATCAAAAAACCTGTGGGCTGAAAGTGGTTATTCCAGTGACACTTCAGAGGATGACATGCTTGGAATATCTAACTTGACTAACATGATTAGTATGGCTAGCATTTCTGGTATGAGCAGCGTATATATGCCAAATACTCCTACCATAGTTAACGTTAATATGAATGATGCTTTGCAAGAAAATAAAGATGAAAAAGGCTTTCCTAAGAACAATTAAAGGATCTAGTTTTTAGTATAAGTAATTTAAGTTGTGGGGATTATAGTAACGAATACTTAGTAAAGGAGATGTTTCTCTATGAGCCAAAACAAAAGTATTGTAGCCGAAAATCAAAACTTTATTCCTAATAGTCAAGGTATTGATCCTGGTGAGAGGACCAGTATGGCTAGTAAAATTGCTGGAAAACATAACAGCATGGTTTCTACTAGTCATGATAGTAGAAACACAGATAATGGATATAAGAATAACGGAAATGCAGGTGTACTAGCTGCAAATCAACAATCAGTTAGAAATAAGAACTAGCTAGTATTGAATTACTGAAAAGGCTTTACGTTAAAAACACAGTAGATTTATATTTTCTCTACTGTGTCTTTTTATTTTTTATTTAAATCATTCCACTCAGGTCTCAGTATTCCATACAAGTACATATCATATCGTCTACCATCTCTGTGAATAAATTCCCTATAGGTTCCTTCTCTTGTAAATCCTAATTTCTCATATAATTTTATGGCAGGTTCATTGTATTCAAGCACAGTAAGATATATCCTATGGAAATTTAATTCTTCAAAACCAAATTCCATAATTAACTTAAGAGCTTCCTTTGCATACCCCCGCCCCCTATGTTTCTCTTTCCCAACTCCTATATATATCAAAGCAGTTCCATTGTTCCAACATATATTTTCAAATCCTGTAACACCAATAAGTTCTTGATGTTCAAAACTTTTCACAGCAAAAATGTAAGCTGTATTGCATTTCCTTATATCACTAAGTATCTCTTTTACGTCCTCTATATTTTTAGGGATGGCACTTACTACATCATAATGACGCATAAAGGCTACATCGTTATACCATCTTTGAAACTCTAAAACATCTCCTTCATTTATAGATGTAAGCTTTACCTTTTCCCCAACCAAAAGATTTTTCATTCTATCATCTTCTTTCTAGCTTTAATTTAAACTTAAGTATAAGGCATCTTCGAAAAATAACTAGCTAAAAGCTAGCCTATTTTACTGAAGATGCCTTATTAAATAATCACCTGTGGTGCTGTGGTGTGGCTGAATTATGCTAACAACTAAAAATATACTTTTTCTCTAGTTTTAAGGGATAATAAGAGAGTTTGGATTTTCTAAGACCTGCAATTCCAAGATCTTGCTCCCTATTAATTATTTTAACCTCACTAAAACACCTATCAACAAAAGTCTTATTAATAAAACTATACACTCCGCTATAATCCATATCACCCTTTTCTATATGGATCACTGCCAAATTATCATTTAATTTTTCTCCTAAACTAAAGGCTACTATTTTTCCATCTACGTAAACAGCTATTCCCTTAATATTTATAATTTCCATGTTTTTTAGAACATCTTTTATTCCCTGTAATTCGTAATATAGCACATAATCATTATTACTACCTTTATACCATTTTTCTGCAGCTACTATTACATCCCCAATTACTTCTGCCTCTTTAATATCTTTGACTTCATAATTATAGCTCTTTACAAAGGAATTATAATGATTCTTCTTGCCATGGAGCTTCTTACCGGAAAGCTTTATAAGCTTTTCAGCTTCATATAAATAATCAAAATTATCTCTATCTTCTTTTATACAAATATCCTTAATGTC
This sequence comes from uncultured Clostridiaceae bacterium, assembly GCA_937976175.1. Taxonomy (GTDB): domain Bacteria; phylum Bacillota; class Clostridia; order Clostridiales; family Clostridiaceae; genus Clostridium_AD. The sequence goes on from CALJTN010000200.1 coordinate 10,727, forward strand.
ATCATATATGTCTCTTATTTCCTCCATAAAGCTCTCATCAAGATCTTTGAATAAGTAATGCATATTTGTTTCTGTTTTATAATCCATTAATGCATCAATAACTTCTTTAAGCTCTTCCTTGTTATATCCCAAAGGCTGCATAAAATAATATCTTCCCTCAAAATCTTTTTTCTTTATTATTAGCGCACCTTTGTGAGTGGTAAAACAAATATCACAAGCCTCTCTCCACATATACAAAGTTGTAAATGAATATTCACAACTTAGAAATCTATATGGATATATAAATTTTTCAAATATATCTTTGTCTTCTATCATAAGCCTTTTAAAAATCATTATATCAACCTTTCCCCTTAGGATATGCCTTAAATCTTATTATAATTTAAACCTAATCTTAATTTTAGAGTGTTTACTCATTTTTTACAAGTAGATACTTTTATGAACTTTAGTTACCAAAACCATACTTCTCACTGTTAGATGTCCTCTGAGTTTTTTCTGTAATTATTTTAACCATATTTGAGAATATAATTACTGCATTCTATCTTTATTATATTATTCTATACTGTACTTAAATGAATATCCTTAAGTGCTAGCACAATTTAACTATACTCATATATATCGGAAAATTCTATTGATAGATTTTCTTCATACTTTGTCTCAAATACTTCTTTATTTTTAATACTATTTTCTTCTGTAGAAACCACCCTAACCGGCAAAGTTATAATAAACTCACTTCCTTTTCCATTTTCACTATTTGCATGAATTTTGCCCTCATGCATTTCTACAAGAGACTTTACTAGCGCCAGTCCTATTCCGCTACCTTCATTCTGCCTTGATGTAGATTTGTCTATTTGAGCAAAACGTTCAAAAATAAATTCTAACTTATCTTTTGGAATTCCTGCACCTGTATCTTTTACAGATATTTCAATAAATTCACCTTTATCGAAAATATTCACTAGTATTTTTCCATTTCTCTCTGTAAATTTAACTGCATTAGATAACAAATTCAATATAATTCTTTCTATTTTTTCTTCATCAAAGGCAATTATTTTTTCTTCTATATCAGTATCAAATATTAGGGTTATTCCATGACTTTTTATATACTCAGCTACAGATTGCGATATTTCTTCTACAATATATACTATGTCCCCATTTTTTAAATGAAGACCTATGTAATCTCCCTCTATTTTCGTTGTATCTATTATATTGTTTATAAGTCTAAGTAACCTTAGTGAATTCTGGTTCATTATATTAATATAGTATTTAATCTTTTCATCACTCAAGTTTTTTGAGCCCTCCAGCGATTTTAGTAATTGTATCGTACTACAAATTACATTTAGAGGCGTTCTAAGTTCATGTGACATATTAGCAAAAAAATCCGTTTTAACCTTGTCATATGCCATAAGTTCCTCTACTCGCCTACTTGTCTCTTCACTTTTTACGCTAAGTGCTTCAACTTGATTTTTAGCTATTCCAAGTTCATGCACTAAGGATAATGCTTGATTCACTGAATACTTTAAGGTTATCAAAGTGTTTATTCTAGATAACAGTTCATGCCTATTAAAGGGCTTCTTTAAATAATCATTGGCACCACACTCAAATGATATAACTAAGTTCTCTACATTGTTATTTGCAGTCATAATTAGTATAGGAAGCTCAAAAATAGACTGTTTACCTCTAATAATTTCACAGACTTCATATCCTAAGATATCAGGCATCATCATATCTAGAATTACCAAATCTAAATCTGGATTTTCTTCTACTAATTTTAATGCTTCTGTGCCACTGGAAGCTTCTAAAACTTCAAAAGTATCAGTAGATATATGATTTTTTAGCACCTTAAGGTTCACGTACTCATCATCCACTATCAAAATCTTATACTTACCTTTGCTACCTGCATTTATATTTCCATCAATAATTTTTTTTATATCATCTATAGATATACTTGCTACATTGGGTTTCATCTCTAAAAGTTTTGTATATTTAACAGGTATTTCTTCAGTGTCCTCATTATATTTATTGTAAAAGTTGTCCTCTATACTGCTATCTAAATCTTCTTTGTTACATAATGGAATAGTAAAAGTAAACTCGCTACCTTCTCCCATAACTGAAGAAACCTTTATACTTCCCCCCTGCTTCTCAGCAAGTTCCTTGGCTATATAAAGCCCTACCCCAGTGCCACCATACTTTTCTGAAATCCCTTCCACCTGTTCATACCTATTAAAAATTTCACGGAGCTTATGCGCTGGAATACCGATTCCTGTATCTGCAACGTGAATTTCAACAAAAAGTTCCTTTATATCATAAGATAATAGGATTTCACCCTCCTGTGTGAACTTTATAGCATTGCTAAGTAAATTATGTAAAATTTGCTGTATTCTATCTTCATCGCCAAATACATAAGGTGCATTTTTGTCTATTAAGTTTGTTAGAGCAATTTTTTTATTATTAGCAGCTATTTGACTAACCTTTATTACCATTTGTACCACATTGCTTATGTTAACAGGTTTTCTATGTAATAAGATTTCATTGTTTTTAAGTTTAGAAAAGGTCATCATATCATTAACTAAATTAGATAATCTTTTAGCACTAGAGTTTACCAAATACAAGTCCTCTCTGAGCTCCATATCTAAAATATTGTCTTTATTATTTATTATACCTTCTGTTAGCCCAACAATTCCATTCAATGGAGTTTTCAATTCATGAGAAGTTATGGCGAGAAAATCATCTTTTAAATCATTTAAAGATTTAAGTTTAGCACTAATATTCTCTACACTGGAAAGTTCGTTAGCTTGTCGTTTTGCTAAAACGTAGTAATTTGCAATAATAAATATTAATATGCCCAGTGAAGCAAAGGAATCCGTAATTATGATACTATATTCATACAAGATATCGTTAATTCTTGTAATAAATAAAGCAAACAACCCTACCACAACTATACAGTCTATTTCTCCTTTATCTAAGTATATCTTAGAAATTTTGCAAATTATATAAAATATCACTATCAGTGCAAATACTTCAAAGGGAATTATAAAGTATAAATAATACTGAAAGGGAACTGAAACTACAATTAAAGTATATGCCACTGCCATATAGTTTGATACTTTAACTAACTTGCATGACATGATTTTTTCATAGGACTTGTCTATAAACAAAACAATAAATGGAATGTAGGAGTAAAAGGTCCAAACCTTTACTTTTCCAGAAAAAATATAATTCAAATTAGGGAATATTAAAATCAGAAAGCCCTCTCCAATAACCAATGTTCTAATGGCAATGATTACGCAAATCATTGCAAAATATAATTGTGCCTTATGTTTTCTTCTATTAATAAATACTCCAAAACTATATATAGCAGCCATAACGGTACATCCAAAGATAAATAACCCTAAAGCTAGCTTTTTCTCTCTCATAGCTGTAATTTTTTGTGATTCCCCTAGCACTAATGTATCTATATATCCATATTTATTATAAAAATTACTAACTCTAAGAAGTAAGTAAATTTCCTGGTCTTCTACATAAAAGGATCCTATAGCTGGTACTAATTGTGGAACCATTTCATTTTTAGCTTTACCTACTTGCCCAACAGAAGCTATTATATTATTGTCAGCCCAAAGCTCATAGGCACTCTGTACAAAATCTACCTTTATTGAATAAAAAGCCGCTGGATTATCCATAAGTAGCTTTAATCTATATGTACAATAACCTTCGTGCCCAAAAATACCTGGTAAATACTCATACCTAATACTTTCTGAGGACTCACTTTCAAAGTCCTGAGGCACACGTAACTGATTATCATAAAATTCCCACTCTCCATTAAGTTTTATCATACCATCTTTTTTAAAATCCCAGTTTCTTAAGTCTAATACCCCCCTTTTAGCTAAGGGAATATCCTTTTCTCTATGGCTAACTGTACTACTACCTTTAATCATTGTAATAAAGATAATTAAAGTTAATGTTAGTAAGATGATTATTTTAATTTTGCGCAATTTAACTTCTGCCATAAATTAACTCCTTTATTAATTGTATTTATATTAGTACTTTGATATAAGTGCTTTCAATATATAATATCACATAAATGGCATATTATATATGATTTGAGTGCTAAATATAGCAATTTACAACATATTTCCCATTGAATATTGTATTATCAAAGGAGATTTTTAACTCAAGGCTCATGTATATATTTTTTTCTCATTTTGGGGAATTATTTTTTTAATATATAGTTATACTAAAAAGATTAATAATTTTTTAATGAAAGCTACAATTAAAATCATTTAAATATCTCTCATTTTATGGTATAATCTTTCTAAGTTATATCTTAAGGAGTGTGAACATATTATGGACCCCGATGGTACGTGGCAATTAATATCTTTAATAATTTTATTAATATTTTCAGCCTTTTTCTCTGCTTCTGAAACTGCTTTAATGTCTTTAAGTAAAATTAGATTAAGGCATATGGTGGAATCAGAAATTAAAGGTGCTGAGCTAATTAGTAATTTACTTAAAAATCCAAGTAAACTCTTAGGCGCTATTTTAGTAGGAAATAATATTGCAAATATTGGTGCTTCTGCACTAGCAACTTCTTTAGCAATTAATTATTGGAAAGATTCTGGAGTCGCTATTGCAACAGCTTCAATGACAATTCTCGTATTAATCTTTGCAGAAATAACACCAAAGTCACTGGCTGCACAAAATTCCGAAAAAATCGCTTTAAAGGTTGCTAAGCCTGTACGTCTAATTACTTTGATTTTAAATCCACTTGTTACAGTACTAATTCATTTAACAAATACCATTATAAAATTACTTGGCGGAAAAATTGATACTAAGAGACCCTTTATTACTGAAGAAGAATTGAAGACTATGGTTAGTGTAAGTCATGAAGAAGGGGTTTTAGAAGGCGAAGAAAAGCAGATGATTTATAATGTATTTGAATTTGGAGATTCACAAGCAAAAGATGTTATGACTCCTAGAACTGATATGATTGTAGCAAATATAAAATCAACTTATGAAGACCTCATAAAAATTTTTAAGGAAGAGCAATTTTCTAGATTGCCTATATATGAAGAGACTATTGATAATATTATTGGAATTTTATATATTAAAGATTTAATTTTCTTTGAAGATGAAAAAGAAGAATTTACTATAGAGAAGCATATGCGCGTTCCTTACTTTACCTACGAATTTAAAAGTACTGTTGATTTATTTGCAGACATGCGAGCAAAACGGATACCTATAGCAATTTTATTAGATGAATATGGTGGTACTGCTGGCCTTGTTACAATTGAAGATTTAGTAGAAGAAATTGTTGGAGATATAGAAGATGAATACGACGATGATACAGATAAAATTGAAGTTATCAAAGAAGATGAATTTATTGTTGACGGTGATACGAAAATAAATATGGTAAACGAAATGATAGGTCTCAATATAGAGTCGGAGGATTTTGATTCCATCGGTGGTTTCGTTACAGGAATACTTGGACGACTCCCAAAAACAGGAGAAACAATAACTTATAATGATACAAAATTCATTATACAACACACTAATAGAAACCGTATCGTAAAACTAAAAATTATAACTTAATATAAATAAAAAAAGTACTTAATGCATAATATTGTTGTGTAATAAGTGCTTTTTTTTCTAGATAGCATAATAATTATATGAAGATTTCTAACTCACCTATGACATAAAATGAAGGGATAATTTCGCATAAAAATGTTAAAACTACATAGGCAATTAAGTTATTAAAATTTATTAAACAGCTCCCAATTTAGGAGAAAATATAGCTGTAAGAAGATAACGTTTCAAAACCATTATCTGCCTATAGCATAATACAAGGAGGACTTATAATGAATAAGTTTCAAGAAAAGATCGAAGATGTGATGGACTCAATAGAACAATCAAATTCTTTCAAATGCGAAACAAGAAGCGATTTAAAAAAAGTTGCCAAAGCTCTAGTTGAAACAAATGGAGAAATACCAAGCTTTGAAAAGCTTGATTTAGCTTCAAAACATTGGAAGAGTGCTAAGAAATTT
>CALJTN010000201.1 GCA_937976175.1 uncultured Clostridiaceae bacterium
ACAATATTTTTCAGTCAATATTTCTCCTCCTCAAATTAGTCTAGATTCTTTTACTTATCCTTAAATAAAATAAACAAATGACAATTTTAGGAAGCAAAAGAACCGTCCGAAACCACTGAAAAAGGGTGGTTTTTTAGGCTATACTCGTTTTCAAAACTAATAAACTCTATTATTAGCTTTAATAAGTTAATTAATTTTATGAAAGTAGAGGATACCAGTGAGGCTATCCTCTTTAAATTTACCGCTAATGCTGTTAGTTTTGCTTGTGTGCGCATGCTTTTTAGACCATACCCTCTGGCACGGTCCATCCCATGAAATCTTTTCAACTCTCCGTTTTTCCATTCCTGAGCTGCTCTTTTTTTATACTTCTCTATAAACTCAGGGGTTTTGGCTCTTTGGCTATACTCATAAAATTCTGGTGTATTTAAACCTAGAACAAGTTTTTTCCCTATACGCGTTCCATTAATGCATTCTTTACGGTTGGGACAATTTCTGCATACCTCTTTTTCAAACTTATACTCTAGAAATCGGCGTCCGTCTTTTCTTGTTGCTACCTTTTTATTAATGGTATAGTTGCCATAATCGCAGAACCATTGATCTGAATCTTTATTATACCCAAACTTACTTTCATCAATTTTATACACTGATTCACTTACCGGAATAATTGCTTCAATCTGTGCTTCCTTCAATATATCCAGGATATGTTTTCTGAAATATGCTTTATCCCCGTAGCCCTCTTTTATTTCAACTCCACATTCTTTCGTTCTCTGATATAAGCTTTCAAATCCTGTTCCATCTACATAGGATCCGTCATGAACTTCTAGGGCTGTTATTATACGCTCTTCAGGGATCATGGTGAATTCTACTTTATATCCAAAAAAACTATCAGTTTTAGATTTATAGCCAACACGTGCATCTTCATCCACTAATGACCGAATACCTTTCTGCTGAATAAATTTAGGGTCGCTTAGAATTTTTTTAGCTTTTTCTATCAACTTCTTTGTTCTTGTTGTTATTGAAGTGTTAATGGTATTTTCTACCGATTCGATTAGATTATTTAAATAAGTCTCCATAGTTGCTTTTGCAATCTTATGATCTTCAATTCCTTTATACTCAGGAATATTAGTATCTATATTCTCGGGTATAGCTTTGTTTTCTTCTTCAAGTTCTTTAATAATTTTTTTTGCAAGATGCTTCATAATTCTTTCGGGAACTTTCTTTATCGTATTTGCATTAGTATGGGTACAATCAATGCTCATTCCAGTTCCCTTAATTATTCCTTTATCCACACATTGCTTCACCACTTCTTGGATAATATCATCAACTGTATGTTCCTGAAGTCTTCGAGTTCTAAACTTAGCTAAAAGACTAGGATCAGGAAGATCCTCATCAGGGTTTAATCCAATAAACCACATATAAGCGAGATTTAGAGAAGTTTCCTCTATTACTCTTTCATCTGATAAGTTGTACAAATACTGTAATATTAGAAGTTTAGCCATCATTTCTGGTTCTTTGGCAGGTCTTCCATAATATTTACAATATGATCCTTCTAACAGGGTGTTAATAAAACTAAAATCTACGGCTTTATTTATTAGCTTAAGGATATGTTTTTCCGGAATTTTATTGTATAGTATTGAGTACAAATTAAATTGTTTATGTTCAACTTTGAGCATAAAAAGACCCTTCCTTTTTGGTGTTTTTTGTGTAGGTAACTCAATTATACCAAAATTGAAGGGTTATTTTTATATTTATTAACTATCTTATACAATCTACCATATTTTAGGATGTGTTTTTCAGTGGTTTCGGACGGTTCTCTTGCTTCTTTTTTCATCTTTTAAGACAAGTGTAAGACAAGTTGGGACGGTCCTTGCTTGCCTTCTAACATCCTAGAGGTTATAGGAGTATTCCTTGTCTTCATATATTTTTAAATGAATTGAGCTAACATCACAGGATGCTAGCTCTTTCTATTTTTAACGTGAGGATTGTGGTGCACTTCACCACCATCCCCTTATATCAAATCCTTCACCAGTATTCTTTTATAAAACTCTAGCTTTCTTTCATAGTCCAACTCAATTAAATCAGTGGGTCTGACTTGTTGACATTTCTTATCGAAATATTCTAGTCCTGCTTCCTTTAGCATTGTATATACAAATTGCGAACAAACCATTATATTGTCCTTTGGGGTATGAGATAAAAACAAGCCTAGTACATTATAGGAGCTACCCTCTGCGTTTATTTTTTCTATGCTATCTAATATTTTCTTTTTTTGATCATAGGTTGCCTTGAGTCTATATAATAAGATATTGGCATCCTGCTTTTGATTAAAAAACTCTAGACTTTCTATATTAAGTCCTGGAGAGTATATATTCTCTCCTCCATTATAGGACACCATAGTTTTTAATTCGGGTTCAAAGGACAAGGATGCATGAGAATAGTGCTTATGGGTTACCTTGGCTATTGCCTCCCCTGCTGCACTTCCTGTACTTGATAATGCTATATATAAATATCCATCTTTTAATGTTTTTTCAGCAGTCTTAAAGTATTCTTCCCCCAGAGAATTTTTATTAATATAGTCGAAGGAATTATGCTTTGGTAGTCCCATAACAAGTTGGCCAATATCACCTACTATATTCCTTTCTACCTTGAGTTGTTTTTGAACCTCATTAAAAATCCCCTTAGAAATTTGATCTAT